>JAPLOJ010000433.1 GCA_026400795.1 Alphaproteobacteria bacterium | reverse complement strand
TTCCTTAGGCTGCCAGCGCGCGCTGGATGAAATCAGATTGGAACACGCGGTCGGCCATTACCTGGCAGCGCTTCATAAGGCGATGCTCATTCGGCCCATAATCCGGCAGCGCATTATGCAGCGTGCCAATATTGTCCCAAATCAGCACGTCACCCACGCTCCAAACATGGGTGTGCAGGAAGCGTGCTTCCAATTGATGCGCAAACAGCGCTTCAAGCACCACATCACTTTCGGCTTCCGAAAGTTCATTGATGCGGATCGCATAGCCAGGATTGCAATAAAGCACCTTCCGCCCCGTGATCGGATGCGTCATGAACACCGGATGCACGGAAGGCGGGCGCTTGGCGCGCTGTTCGGCGGTGAGCGGCGGGCGCGTGCTGCCGGGGCGCTTGCACATATTGTCCCAGAATTTGTTGAAATCATGCGTCGCCGTAGCGTTGGCAAGCTTTTCCTTCAGCGCCGGGTCCAGGGTTTCATAGGCCGCGTGCATATTGGCGAAAACAGTATTGCCCAGCGGCTTGCCATCGCGATGCGGCACCTGGTGCGCGTTCAGCACATTCACGAAGCCCATCGTATCGCGATAGGACATATCCGTGTGCCAATCCTGCCCGGCATCCGCGAGCCCAATCGGCTGCCCGTTTTCAACGATGTTGGAAAGAATACCCACTTCCGGCACATTGGCATCCTGGAATTTGCCGGTCAGCGTGGTTTGGATGCTGCCAAAGCGCAGAGAAAAATCGCGCAGCGCAGCCGGTTCCAGCAATTGCCCCGGAAAGCGCAGCACGCCCCTTTCGCCAAGCGCGCGCAGAATGCCAGCGAAATCCTTATCGGAAAGTGGCCTGGACAAATCAACGCCGGTGATGGTGGCGCCCAACACGGAATCATTATTGGTGACAGTCAGCATGGCATATCCCTTCTGCGTATGGGGGAGCATGCGCTGCGCGGCCTTGCGCGCCTCGGCGTCACGTTTCCCCCGGCTTTGTCTCTTGATAGGGATGCTGGCACCGCTTGGCCGATGCCGGCAAGCCCAGAGGCTTGGCGAGCCGCCCGCAAGGGCGCATCCTGCCAGCCGAGAAGGAGGCAAGCGCCATGCGTTTTGCAGGTCAACAAGTGGTCATCACCGGCGCTGCCGGGGTTTACGGGCGCGGGCTGGCAGAGGCCTTTGCGCGGGAAGGTGTCCAATTGCTTTTGACCGATGGCGATGCTGGCGCACTTGCCGCACTCGCCAATGCTTTGCCGCCAGGGCGCGTTGTGCTGCACCCGGCTGATCTCACCGATGATGGTGCGCTTGATGGGCTGATTGCGTCCGTCACCAGCAAGGGTGCGCCGCATGTGCTGATCAATAATGCCGGCATTTATCCCTTCATTCCCCTCATGGATGTGACGGGCGCGGAATGGGACAAGATCATTGGCGTGAATACGCGGGCACCTTTTCGCCTGATGCAGGGCATTGGTCGCGCCATGGCCGCGGCTGGGCGGGGTTCGATTGTCAATGTCACCTCAGCGGCGGCAGAAGTGCATCGCGGCAATGGCGTGCCATATGGTGCTTCCAAATGTGCGCTGGAATATCTGACGCGTGCCTTCGCGCTCGAACTCGGCCCGTCAGGCGTGCGCGTGAATAGCGCGCGGCCCGGCTTTGCCGAGGGCAGTGCCGGCAATCCCATGCCAGAAGGTTATGCTGAGGCCATTCGTAGCCGTTCACTGATGGGTGCGCTTGGCACACCAGCCGATTTCGCGGCGGGCGTTATGTTCCTCTGTTCCGATGATGCGCGCTTCATGACGGGTTCAGTGCTTGATTGCGGCGGTGGCGGGCATATCAATCGCCGCGCGGGTGCGGCCACCGCGGCGCGCGGCTGAAGTTTTGTATTGAAAAGGGAAGAAATCATGATGGATCAAATCAAGGCGGAACTTGCGCCGACGGGTGTTTTGCGCGCCGGCATCAATATGGGGAATTTCCTGCTGGTCACGAGCCGCGCAGAAAATGGCGACCCCGCCGGGGTATCGCCGAGCATGGCGCGCGCCATTGCCGATACGCTTGGCGTGCCGGTGCATTACGTACCCTTCGCGCGGCCCGGTGATCTGGCTGATGCGGTGGATAGCAATGTCTGGGATATCGGGCTCATTGGCGCCGAACCGCAGCGCGCGGAAAAAATCGCCTTCACCGCAGCTTATGCTGAGATCGAGGCAACCTATATGGTCCCCCCCGGCTCCCCCATCACAAAGATGGAGCAGGTGGATCGCCCCGGTAATCGCATCGCGGTCACGGCGCGGGCTGCTTATGATCTTTGGCTGGAACGCAATATCCATCAGGCGAAGCTGATACGCTCCGCGACGCTTGATGCTGCGTTTGAGCAATTCGCGGCCGAGAAGCTTGAAGTGCTGGCGGGGCTGCGCCCGAAGCTGCTCTCAGACATCGAAAAGATGCCCGGCGCGCGGATTTTGGATGGCCAATTCACTGCCGTGCAGCAGGCGATCGGCACTGCCAAGCGCAATACCGCCGCCGCGACTTTCCTGGCGGATTTCGTCGAAAAGGCGAAGGCGTCTGGCCTGGTGGCGCGCTTCATTGCGGAACATAAGGTGCGTGGGCTTTCGGTGGCCCCGCCGGCCTGATCACCTTTGCTGATTGTAACTGCGCGGCGGGCGGCTATGCCTGCTGCGCCTTCTGTTACAATACGGTTCTTCTCCGGCAACCTTATTTTTTCTTGACCCATATCAACGCTGGTTTGCGCGCGCGGTGATAACCACTTGTCGCGTTGGCAGCGCCCTATGGCTTGCCACCAGAACCAATCAAAACGCCATCACGGGTGCGTCACCCGAAAGATGCGCGGCAGCCGGAGAAACCGTAATGACTTTCACCAGTATCCTGACCCATCTTGACCCCGCTAAAGCCACAGAGGCGGAAGCCGTCACCACAACGCCACTTGCCCTTGCAGAAGCCTTTTCAGCCCATGTGACGGCGCTGATTTTCCCGATGGATAGCGCGCTTACCGCGCCCACGCCGGCGGATGATGCCACAAGCTTGCTGGAAGGCCGCGCCGCCGAGGCATTTGCGGCAGCAGCACAACGTCGCGGCGTGGCGTGTCAGACCAAAAAGCGCACCAGCTTCGCCTATGGCAATGGGGAAGCCTTCGCTGATCACCTGCGTGTCAGTGATCTGGCGGTGCTGACAGGGCTCGGCGCACCAGGCATTGCTGCGCAAATTCTTCAGCAGGCAGCGATTTTTGAAACAGGCCGGCCGGTTCTGCTGGTGCCTCAGACGCGGCCTTTGTCCGGCTTGCCGCAGCGCATTTTGGTGGCGTGGGACGCAAGCCCAGCCTCGGTCCGCGCCATCCATGGCGCGCTGCCGCTGATCCGCGGCGCGGCTGAGACCATCATCGCCACCATCACCGATGACAAGGAATTGCGCCCCGGCCAATCTGGGACCGAGCTCACCCATCTGCTCGCCCCCCACGGCGCCAAGACGCGCTTTATGGCCTTGCAGCGCGGCAGTGGTGGCGTGCTGGAACGGCTTTTGGCGGCGGCAGCCGATACGGAATCGGATATGCTGGTGATGGGCGCGGTCCGGCACTCACCGCTGCGCAATATGGTGCTTGGTAGCGCGACAGCGGATGTGCTGGCCAATGGGCCGAAGCTGCCAACGCTATTGGCCGCCTGACGCCACGCGTATTACCCCAAGGGCAGCGCCAGCAATTCCTTGAGTAAATCCACCGTGCGCGCGGGTTGTTCCTGTTGCACCCAATGCCCGGCGCCCGGCACCAGATGCGCCGCCGCCATGCGTGTGCAGGCAGTGCCCTGCATACGCTCGAAAGCCCCAGGCGCTTGAAACACGCCCCAATCGGATGCGCCGGCGATGAAGATCGAAGGCACATCAATGCTGCGTCCCGCGAATAGTGCCAGATCCGCATTCACTTCCGGCGCAAAGCGCGTGCGATACCAATTGAGCCCGCCCTGAAAACCGGTGCGGCCATATTCTTCGGCATAAACGGCCATCTCCGCTTCCGTCATCCAGGCACAACCAGCGACCTCAGCCGCGCTTGGCATTTCATGCGCGACGGTCTCCGGCATCGTCTCCGCGCGGTCCATGACGTAATAGGTTGGCAGTTTCGCCATTTCCTCGGCGGACCAATCGCGCAGCTTATGCGGTTTGTTGGCGGCCCAATCGGCGCTTTTGTGATGGTAATAGGCGCGCATGAAGGCGTGCAGCCCCTGCGCCGCGCCCATCATATCCGCATTGGCCGGGCGCGTGGCGTAATAGGCGTGGTAGTGTTTGCGCGGGCGCGGCAGCGCGGCGAGCGCCTCATCCAGCCCCGGCATGGCGGAAGAACCGTTGGATGCCTGCCCTGGCTTCGGCCAATCCGGCCCGCCGGCGAAAGGCGCGCTCATTAACGCCACCCGGCGGAACACATCAGGGCGGGTCAGCGCGCACCAGGCAGCTACCGGCGATCCGAAATCATGCCCAATCACCGCCGCCACGTCGCGGTAGCCCAGCGCCGCCACCACGCCCAGCGCATCGCGCACCAGATTGGTCAGGCGAAACGGCGCCAGCGGAGCATCGTATTCCGTATCGCACCCCGTAGTGCGGCCATAGCCGCGCTGATCCGGCGCCACCACGTGATAGCCCATCGCCGCCAAGGGCAGCATCACATGCCGCCAGGAATAGGCGAGTTCCGGAAAGCCATGCAGCAGCAAAAGGCAGGGCCGGCCCGGCGTTTCATGCCCGGCTTCCAGCATATGGACGCGCAACCCATTGATGCCTTCCAGAAAGCGGGAGCGGATGCCTTGCGGCAGGGTTGGTGAGCTGAGCGATTCCATGGCGGTGTTTCCTTCCTTCGCCCCATCCCGCCCGAACCACGCCTCGCGCGGCGCTTCGGGCCCCGCATCGCGATCACGGATGGTGACGCCAGCATCACCTATGCGGCGCTTTCCGCCCGCGCCCATGGTCTGGCGCGGCGGCTGGTGGCGGAGGGTTTCAAGCCCGGCCAACCGGTGGGCACCTTCGTTCCCAATGGCTGCGATGCGCCCTGGGTCAGCTATGGCCTGACCATGGCGGGTGTCGCGGAAACGCCCTGCAATACCGGGTCCACCGATGCGGAATTGGGCTGGTATGCGGAATTGACTGGCTTCAAGCGCATCATCGCACCGCAAGCATCTTGTGCGCGGCTGGCGGGGCTGGGGTTTGAACCGCTCGCCTTGGAAGACATCACCCAGGATGACAGCGGGGCGCCGCTGCCCCCCGTGCCATCCGATGCTTGGGGGCGGATCATTTTCACCTCGGGCACCACAGGCAAGCCCAAGGCGATCTTGCACAGCCATGGCGGGCGGTACCTCGCCAATATCCTGCAACGCGCCGTGCTGCCCTTCACACCGCAGCCGGGTGAACGCGTGCTGTTGATGACGCCCTTCACCCATGGCGCGGCACTGATCACCTATGCCTGGCTCGATCATGGCGGAGAGGTGGTGTTGCAGGACGGCGTGCGGGCGGAGCGCATCGCGCCTATTTTCGCCGCCCCCGCGCTTGCCGCGATTTTCGCCCCGCCCACCGTGCTGGCCAAGATTTTGGCCTTGTTCCCTGGCCAGGCCGTGCCGGGGCTGAAGGTGATTTTCTGCGGTACGCAGACCCTGACACGCGAGCTTTACGCCCGCGCCGCAGCCCAATTCGGCCCCGTGGTGCGCGTGACCTATGGCATGAGTGAATGCTTCAACCCCATCACCATCCTGGAAGGCCCAGATGTCGCCGCCGCCATGGCGGAAGGGGATGATGGCCTTGGCGCCAATCTCGGCTGGCCCGCGACCGGCGTTGAAATTGCTATTCGCGATGAGGCCGGCAGCCCCCTGCCATCTGGCGAACCGGGCGATATCTGGCTGCGCGCCCGGCATATGAA
>JAPLOJ010000304.1 GCA_026400795.1 Alphaproteobacteria bacterium | reverse complement strand
TCTTTTCGCGGCCATCAACCGCACCAAAAGCTCCATCGCGGAACCGCCGGTCAGTGCCGCTGATCTTGGCGCGCTGCTTGATCTGATGGCTGACAACACGCTTTCCGGCAAATTGGCCAAGGAAGTATTTGAAGCCATGGTCGAAACCGGCCGCGCGCCCGGCGCCATTGTGGAAGAACGCGGCCTGAAGCAGGTGACGGATACCGGGGCTATTGAAGCTGTGATTGACCAGGTGCTGGCTGCCAATGCCGATAAGGTCGCGGAATATCGTTCCGGCAAGGATAAGCTGTTTGGCTTCTTTGTCGGCCAGACCATGAAGGCCATGCAGGGCAAGGGAAATCCTGCGCTGGTCAATGATGTGCTGAAGCAGAAGCTTTCGTAAAAACGCGCGTCGCTCGGGAATAGAACCTGTCCGATGCGCGATGACGCATCCGACAGGTTCTAACAACATAGTTTGAGCACATTTTCCGAGTCGCCAAGCGATACCGCTTGGCTTGAAAATGCTTAGCCCCCCCGCGCGGCGCTGCGCAATTCCTCAGCGAAATCGGCGCGTTTTTGGTGGATGGAGGCGATCACGCGCCCCATCGGCACGCCGAGCGATACCAGTGCGGCTTCGGATAATTGCAGGCTCGCTTCAATCGTCTCCGGCACGGTCTCACTCACGCCCTGCGCATAAAGGTGGCGCGCATGCGCGGCATCCCGCGCGCGGGAGATGATGGGCAAATCCGGCCGTAGCCGGCGAATGGCGCTGACGATCAGATCTATCTGCGGCGCAAGATTGATGGTGATGATGACGCTTTGTGCCGAAGCTAGGCCACAGGCCTGCAAGAAGGCCGGGCGCGCGGCATCGCCGAAGAACACTTCCTCATCGGCGCGGCGGGCGCGGGCCACGGTGGCGGGGTCATTATCCACTGCGATCTGCCGCAAGCCATGTTGGCGGAGCAACGCGGCCACGGTTTTGCCCACGCGCCCATAGCCGATGATGATGGCATGGCCCTGCGGCCCTTCCGGCAGGGCCTCAAGCGCTGGGTCTTTCGGCCTCGCTTCTTCCAGCAAAGGCGCCAGGCGCCGCGCCAGCGCTGACAGCAAAGGCAGCAAAGCCATGCTCAGGCTGATCGCGGCCAGGATGAAGCCGGCCAGCCTCGGTTCAATCAGCGCGAGGCCGGTCGCAAGCCCAATGCCCACAAAGGCAAACTCACCGCCAGGGCCGAGCAGCAAAGCGGTTTCCAAAGCTGCCGCGCGGGTCAGCGCAAAGTACCGTGCCAGCGCGTAAACAATGCCGGCCTTGAGCAACACCAACCCGAAAGCCAAGCCAAACAGCAGCACCGGTTCCTTCGCCACTACGCGGAAATCAATGCTCATGCCCACACTGAAGAAGAAAATGCCAAGCAGAAGGCCCTTGAAGGGCTCGATCGTTGCCTGCACCGCGCGGCGATATTCGGTCTCGGCCAGCAAAAGCCCGGCGACAAAGGCGCCAATCGCCATGGAAAGCCCAGCCATCGCGGCCATGATGCCGGTTGCGACAATCACAAACAGCACGGCGGCGATGAAGAGTTCTTCCGAACGCTGGCCGCCCACCAGGCGGAACAGCGGGCGCAGCACCACGCGCCCCACCAGCACAATCAGCGCCAGCACCAGCAAGGCCTGTCCCAAGGCAATGGCGATGCTCAGCAGTACGGAACCGCCGCCCTTGGCGCCGAGGATTCCGATAAAGAGCAGGATCGGCACCACCGCCACATCCTGCGCCAGCAGCACGGAAAAACTGGCGCGGCCACCGCTGGTGAGCAGCCTTTCCTGCTGCGCCAGCAATTCCAGCACAATGGCCGTGGAGGAAAGTGCC
>JAPLOJ010000393.1 GCA_026400795.1 Alphaproteobacteria bacterium | reverse complement strand
CGTCTGCACCGCCTATTACGATAATGGGCAGAAATACCCCGATGATCTGGCGCAGCAGGTCCGCGCCGCGTTGGCGCTTATTGAGGAAGCGGTGGGTAACCGCTTCGGCGATCATCACCGGCCCTTGCTGGTATCTGTGCGCTCCGGCGCGCGGGTTTCCATGCCGGGGATGATGGATACGGTCCTGAACCTTGGCCTGAATGACCAAACGGTTGAAGGCCTGGTTCTGGCTTCCGGAGATGCACGCTTCGCCTGGGATTCCTATCGGCGCTTCATCCAGATGTATGGGTCGGTCGTGCTCGACGTTGATCATCATCGCTTTGAGGAAATTATCGAGCATGTGAAGCTCGACACCGGGAAGAACGAAGATACGGAACTCACCGCATCCGAATGGCATCGCGTGGTGGATGGCTATAAGGAAATGGTCGCGGAAGTTACCGGCAGGCCCTTCCCGCAGGATCCGGAAACCCAGCTTTGGGGCGCGATTGGCGCAGTGTTTGGTAGCTGGATGAACCAGCGCGCGGTGACGTATCGGCGCCTGCATGACATCCCGGCCGAATGGGGCACGGCGGTCAATGTGCAAGCCATGGTCTTCGGCAATATGGGCGAAGACTGCGCAACAGGTGTTTGCTTCACGCGTGATCCTTCCACGGGCGAGAACGTCTTTTACGGCGAGTACCTGATCAATGCGCAGGGTGAGGATGTGGTGGCGGGTATCCGCACGCCGCAACCCATGGCGAAGGAACGCTCCAAACCCAGCGAACGCAGCATGGAAGATGCCATGCCGGCAGCCTATGCCGAATTGGTGCAAGTGCGCGCGACACTTGAACGCCATTACCGTGATATGCAGGACATTGAATTCACGGTGCAGAGCAACAAGCTTTATATGTTGCAAACGCGCAATGGTAAGCGTACCGCCGCTGCATCGCTGAAAATTGCGGTGGATATGGCGCGCGAAGGCTTGATTGATCACACGGAAGCCGTGCGGCGCGTGAACCCGGCAGCACTTGATCAATTGCTGCACCCAACACTGGACCCCAAGGCGCCGCGAAAGCTGCTGGCGAAGGGCCTGCCGGCTTCCCCCGGTGCGGCGTGTGGCATTGTTGTCTTCAGCGCGGATGAAGCTGAAGCCCGCGCACAAAAAGGCGAAAGCGTCATTCTGGTGCGGATTGAAACCTCGCCCGAAGATATTCACGGCATGCATGCGGCGCGCGGTGTGCTGACCACACGCGGCGGCATGACCAGCCACGCGGCTGTTGTCGCGCGCGGCATGGGCCGGCCATGTGTTGCGGGCTGCGGCGGCGTCACGGTGGATTACAACAACCAGTATCTCAGCGCCGGCGGCGTGCGCATTGAAGCCGGCCAGATCATTACGCTGGATGGTGCGACGGGTGAGGTTTTCATCGGCACCGTCGCCATGGTGGAACCGCAGCTTTCGGGCGATTTCTCTACATTGATGGGCTGGGCCGATAAGGTGCGCCGCTTGCGCGTGCGCGCCAATGCGGAAACGCCCCTGGATGCGGAAACCGCCAGGCGCTTTGGCGCGGAAGGCATCGGGCTTTGCCGCACCGAACACATGTTCTTCGACCCTGAGCGCATCGGCGCGGTGCGCCAGATGATCATGGCGGAAACGGAACAAGGCCGGCGCGCCGCACTTGCGCGTTTGCTGCCTTTCCAGCGCAAGGATTTTCTTGACCTGTTTGAAATCATGGCAGGGCTGCCGGTGACAATCCGCCTGCTTGATCCGCCCTTGCATGAATTCCTGCCGCATAGCGAATATGAAATCGCGGAAGTCGCGGCATCCCTCGGCACTGAGGTTGAGGCGATGCAAAGGCGCATGCAGGAATTGTCGGAAGCGAACCCGATGCTGGGGCATCGCGGCTGCCGCTTGGGGATTTCCTTCCCGGAAATCTATGAAATGCAGGCGCGCGCGATTTTTGAAGCGGCGGCTGAAATTGGCCGCAAGACGCATAAGGCCCCAGTGCCGGAGATCATGATTCCCTTGGTTGCGACCAAGCGCGAATTGGAAATCACGCGCGCCATGGTGGATCGCGTCGCGCAGGAGGTTTTCGCCGAGAGCGGCTATCACGTTGTGTATAGTGTCGGCACCATGATTGAATTGCCGCGCGCGGCGCTGACAGCCGATGCCATCGCCACTGTGGCAGATTTCTTTTCCTTCGGCACGAATGACCTGACGCAAACCACCTTCGGCCTTTCGCGCGATGATGCCGGCAAGTTTCTGCCGCTTTACATCGAAAAGGGCATTTTCCCGAAAGACCCGTTTGTCTCCATTGACCCGGACGGCGTCGGCGCGCTGGTGCGCATCGCGGTCGAGAAAGGCCGCAGCGTGAGGCCGGATATCAAGCTTGGCATTTGCGGTGAGCATGGCGGCGATCCGTCTTCCATCCATTTCTGCGAAAGTGTCGGCTTGGATTATGTTTCCTGTTCGCCCTATCGCGTGCCGGTGGCGCGCTTGGCGGCGGCGCAGGCGGCGTTGCAATCGGGCGGGGCTGATCGCACCGCGTAATGGCTGGCGCGCCAACATCCGCGGGGCGGGAAAAGCGTTGCGGGGTATGCGGCCATGAAAGCCGCCAACCAGGCTTTCGCCCGCCCGTGCCGGAACAGGCGCCCGATCTGGATTTGCGGCCTGGTGAGCCCGTGCGGTCCACCATGGCGCGGTGGCTGGAAACTTGCCCGCATTGCGGCTATGCGGCGCCCGATATCACGGAAGCGCACCCCGCAGGCGCGCAGGCCGTGGCGGCGGCGCCATACCGTGCATTGATTGCGGATACGGCGCACCCGGTTTTGGCACGGCGCTTTCTGGCCTGGGCGCATGTGCTGGAAGAAACCGGCGCCTTGCATGCGGCAGCGGAAGCAACACTTCACGCCGCTTGGGTTGCGGATGATTTGAACCGCGATGATCTGGCGCGGCAATGGCGGCGCGAAGCGGTGGCGCTATGGCGAAGCGGGCCGGCGCTTGATGCCGAACAATCCGTGCGCGTGATTGATGCGCTGCGCCGCGCGGGGGATTTCGCGGAAGCGGAAGGGGCGGCGGAAGCGCTTGCTGGGCTCAACCCGCCCGAAGCCGTGGCGCAAGTGACGGCTTTGGAAGTAAGGCTGATCGCGGCGGAAGATATGGGGCGGCATAGCATGGCCTCGGCAATCGCCCCCCCGGCGCGGCGGCCGCATGTGACGCATCAACCAAAAAAAAGGCCGCCCGAGGGGGGCGGCCTGAAATCCTGGCTGCGCAGGATATTCGGGGGTTAGGCAGCGTGACCTGCCGGCAGCGCGCCATCATTGGCGGCTTGCAGGGCGAAGCCCGGTTCAAAAACGCGGCTGATTTCACCGCGCGCCAAGCCGATATCAGCAAGCTGCGTGTCCGAAAGCTGATCCAGCGCCTTATAGGCATCGCGCTTGGTCGGCCAGGTGACGATGGCGGTCAGCACGGCGCCGACACCGGCCCCGATCACCTTGAAGGCATGGCCAAAGGCGCGGCTCCGCGCAGTGGCGCGGGCGGCGGCGGCTTCGCGGTGAATAGCCTCAATCGTCGCGGCGCGGGCCGAGAGGCTGGTTTCGAGATTGGCGAAATGCGTGTTCATGTTTAACTTTCCTTTGCGGAGGTGCTGGCCGATAGGGCAGCAACCCTGTCCGATGGCGATGATATAGAGGCTTCTGGGGCACAGGGGATGCGCGAACACCACAGCATAGATATGCGTCAGACGCATGCTTCCACAGGAAGCCATGCAACATTTGTGAAATATTTGATCAGGAGTT
>JAPLOJ010000031.1 GCA_026400795.1 Alphaproteobacteria bacterium | reverse complement strand
TTCGATTGTGCGCGTTTTCATCGCGGGGATGATCCCCGGCATTCTCGTGATGGTGCGGTTCAGCGCCTATATCGCGATTTGGGCCGTGCTCAATCCGGATAAGCAGCCAGCCAAGGAACCAGCGCTGAGCTTCCGGGAAAAAATGCGGGCCAGCGCCCAGTTGATTCCCTGCGCCATCCTGATCATCGCCGTGATCGGGACCATGTTTATAGGCTGGGCGACGGCCACCGAAGCGGCTGGTTTTGGTGTGCTTGGGTCGCTGATTCTGGCGGCTGTTACGCGGACTCTGACCTGGCAGAGCTTCAAGGAAAGCCTGATGGGCGCCACGCGGCTTTCCTGCATGATCATGTTCATCCTGGCGGGTGCGGCCTTCCTGACAAAGGCTATGGCGCTGACCGGCATTCCATCGGCCCTCGCTTCGGGCGTGGAAGCGCTCAATCTTGGCCCCTTAGGCATCATCGCTATCCTGACCGTGGTTTACCTGATCCTGGGCACGGCGTTGGATGGGGTTTCAATGATTGTGCTGACGACCTCCATCGTCGTGCCGATGGTGCAGACCGCCGGATTTGATCTTGTGTGGTTTGGCATCTTCATTGTGCTGCTGGTGGAAATTGCCGAAATCACACCGCCGCTCGGCTTCAATCTTTTTGTCATGCAAACAATGACAGGGAA
This sequence comes from Alphaproteobacteria bacterium, assembly GCA_026400795.1. Classification (GTDB taxonomy): domain Bacteria; phylum Pseudomonadota; class Alphaproteobacteria; order Acetobacterales; family Acetobacteraceae; genus Neoroseomonas. Next base: position 16,456 of record JAPLOJ010000031.1, on the reverse strand, counting down.
GGAGCAGACGGAAGTAGCCTGGGCATCACTACCCTTCTTCCTGATGCTGGTGCTGACCGTGGTGCTGATTACGCTTTTCCCGGTGACCTTGGTGACCGGCCTGCCGGAATGGTTACTGGCGCGGTAGGGCAGGGGGGTGCCGTGACTTCAGCGCGGTGAAGGAGCTTTCAAGCAGGGCTCGGCCAATCGGGCCGTTCAAAACGCTGCACCTCCAGCAAATAGCCGGCAGGGTCGTGGAAGAAAAAGTGCGTCACGCGATAGGCTTCGGAATATTCCACCTGTTCCGGTACCTTCACCCCGCGCGCTTTCAGCCTAGCGTGCCAGCCTTCCACGTCCGGATCAACGAAGGTGAAGACAACCCCGCCCTGCACGCGTTGGTTGTCTGAAGCCCGCGGCGCACGCGCGCGACAGATGCCAAGAAAGGCGCGTTCACCCGGGGCGGTGGCGTAGATGCGGCATGTCCCTTGGTCCTGCACGAGCGCGAGGCCCAGCTTGTTTTCGTAGAAATCCCATGAAGCGGCGGGGTCTTCCGCATAAAGGAAGGTGATTTGTTGGGCGAAGTGCTTGGGTTCCATTGATCAAGCTTAGGCACAATGCTCGCGCCGCGCTATCCTGACACCCAAAGGCTTGGGCCATACCCTATTCGGCTTTACAAAAAGCAATCAATAAGCTTGAACGTCATATCGAAAGTAGTCCGATAACCGGGCTCTTTATTGGGGGATAAGGCATGAGCGATTTAGCCAATAAGATTACTGGGCACATCCCGGTACATGAACCGCAGTGGTTGAAGGAATTCAAGGCCTTCATCATGCGCGGCAATGTTGTTGACCTTGCCGTGGGTGTGGTCATTGGCGCCGCATTTACTGCCATTGTGACTTCCATGGTGGAGGATTTGTTCAACCCGATCTTCGGCTTGCTGATGGGCGGGATGGATTTCTCCAACCTTTTTGTCGTGATGTCCGGCGAACGTCAGGCAACACTGGCCGCAACGCGCGAAGGTGGCGCTGCCGTGCTGGCGGTCGGCAAATTCATCAATGCCATCATCAAATTTGTGATCGTCGGTTTTGCGGTTTTCTGGATGGTGAAGATGCTCAGCAAGCTTCAGGCATCAAAGGCCGTGGAGGAACGCGTAACACCGCCGCCTCCGACGCCAACCGAAACCTTGCTTACGGAAATCCGCGACGCGATCAAGGCGCGGTAGTTTCAGCGCGCGCCCGAGCCAGGTGGGATCACCTGGCTCTTTGGGTTATGCGACGGATAAAAGGTAAAATGCGTAACCGGTGAATAAATGCGAACCGTGGGCGCATTACCGCCGCGAAGGCGATGATGGCGGCCGCAACACCGCCGTAAGATCAGCCATCGCCTGTTCCCGGCTTGGCGGATTGCCATTGCTCACCGCCACCATATGCCGAGCCGCGATGCGCGCGAGTTCGGGCAAATACTGCACATTCTGCGCCTGCAATTCCTGCTGCACCACATTGCCGGCATCCGCTATGCGCAACCTGTCCGCGCCGCGGCCGACAGAAAGCACGGTGCGCAGATAGCTCGCGGCCAATTCCTGGGCACGGGCGGGTTGGCCTTCTGCCTGGCTGCGCAACGCGGCTTCGATGCGCGCCATGGTGGTGGTGATTTGCTGCGTGCGTTCCTGTTGCCGGCGGAGCGCTGCTTGCACTTCGGCCTGCGTCGCGGCAGCGATGCGGCCTTGATCTTCCGCCAAGATGCGTTGCGCCTGCACGGTTTCCGCCTGCACGCGGGCAAAGGCGCCGAGCAATTCACCAAAACCTTCCGCCAATAGGATTTGCCGACCGATTTGCGCGGCAGCGGCGATTTGGCTTTGGATCGTCTGCATTTCCTGATCATTGCGTTCTCGCTGGGCAGTGCGGAGCGCCGCGCCCACGCGCTCAATCCCCTGGCGCAGCGCCGGGTCTGGCGTGTCATTTTTCAGCACTTCCAGAAGGCGTACTGGGTCTTCGCTGGCGCTGCCGCGGGACTGCGCCTCAGCCTCAAAGGCTGCGCGCAATTGGGCTGGGCGCTGGTCGCTGCTGGTGGCAACAAGGGCGAGCACGGGGCGAAAGCCAAGGCTGCGTAGCCGAAGCGCTTCGCCATTACGATCAAGCGGCGGCAATTCAACCCGCAAGCTTGATCGGATCTGATCCTCCGGGGTCAAGAAATCCCCGCCGCGCGCGACCATGCCGCCGGCCTGACCATGTGGCCGACCGACGCGATTGCATGCCGATAGGGCGCACGCGCCCGCCTGAGGATCGCGTGCCCTGAAACCACACATAACGCTGCATGCCTTCAGACATTGGAAAAACACGCGCGCCGAAATCCGCTTCCGCAATTGCAGCACCGCCGCGCGCGGCGAATTCCCATTCCTCCTCAGTTGGCAGGCGCACAAAGGCGCGCGCATCATCACGCATGGGCAAGGCGTCACGCGCATTGCGTGCGAGCCAGGCGGAATAGCGCATGGTAAAGGCAATCGCCTCATGCCAGGCGATATCGGCCTGAGGTAGGCGCCCGGCGGCAGCTGGTGTTGGGCAGGCTTCAGCGGTTGCGGCTGTATATTGATCGCGCGTCACCTCATATTTGCCTATGTAGTAACGCGGCGGTGCAGCGGCATCGGCACCGCGAAACGGGCCGGCGATGAAGCTTTGGCGGAGAAATTCGCTGTAATTGGTTTCCGCATCCGCCTGGCCGAGCATGGCGGGCCGATCCGCCAACAGCCCTTGGCCCAAAGGTGTTGGAACTGGGCGAAACACCATGGCGCCACCACAGGGCATTGGCAGGATCAGATCATCGGCAAGCGGTTTCGGATTCCAGAATTCCGCTGGCCATCTTTCTTGCGCCTTTACCGCTGGCGCGAACAGGATCATGGCAGCAAGCAACAGCTTACGCATCGCGAAGCCCCTCCGCAGGTTCAATCCGGGCGGCGCGATACCCGGCAAAAGCTGCGGATATTGCCGCGCCCAAAAGGCTCACCAAAAATGCCAGCAAAAGATGCTGCGCTTCAATGACACAAATGGCCCGCGCGCCGGCGGCATTGGCACCCGCAAGCGGCAGGCGATTGACCAAACCCGCCACCGCCAAGGCGAGCAGGCTTGCGAGCGCCGCCCCCGCGCCTGCGATGATAAGCGCTTGAATCAACGGAAACACGACCAGATCGCGCCGCGACAGCCCTATCAGGCGTAACAGGGACAAATCGCGTTGTTTGCGTTCCACATTCGCATAAAGCCCAACCCCGAGCGAGACGAGAAACCCAACCCCACCCAGCCCCGCGAGCAAGGCAAAAAGCAGCGTGAGGCTGCGATCAAGGCTGAGCAAGCCTTCCACCTGTTCCGCAAGCGTTTCCACTTCCACCCCATCGCGCCGCAGATCATGGTCAATGCGCGTCACATCTTCCAAGCGCCGCGCATGAGCGCGAAAACCGGCAAAGATGCGTGTGGCATCATCCGCGATATCGGTGGGCGTTGCAGAAGCGGGCAGCGCGCCATCCGTGAAGCGATCCACCAGCAGCAGAGTCTTGAGGTCAACGAAAACGCCGTCGCGGCCAAAAGCGCTCGGCGGCGCGATGGCAACGACGGTAACGGGAAAATTCAGCACCTCTCGCGCGCTGGCATCACCGCGAAGGGCGCGCAGCGTCACATTCATGCCTGGCTGCAAATCCAACCGCGCGGCGAAGGAAGCGCTCGGGATGATTTGGTTCGGCGCAATGCTGGGCAGGCCGTGCAGCAGGGGATCACCCGCGGCGGTGGCCAACAATTCTGCGCGCAGCACGGTGCCAGGGCGCGCCGGGTTTTCGAAGCGCGCTTCGGTATTCAGGCTGCGTGTGCGCGGAATGACAAAGGCGATATCGGGCCGCGCGGCCAGGCGCGTCAGAAACGCCGTATCGAAATTGCGGTTGGCGGCATTCACCACCATGCGGCTGCGCGGATTATCAATCAGATCCGCACGCAGCCCATCGATCACACCCTGTTTGAGACCAAACAGCACGATCAGCGGCGCCAGTACCGCCGCCAGACCAATCAGCGAACAAAGTGCCAATGTGCGTTCATGCAAAAGATCACGCAGCGAAAGCCCAGCAAGCAATCCGCCATGAGAGGTTGTCTCACTCATGCCGGTGCCCGAGCCCGATTGAGCCAGGAACGACCGGCGCCTGCATTCCCTGCTTCCGTGAGGATCGGCAGAATAGCAAAGCCATGGCGCGCGGCGCGGTCTGGATCATGCGTTGCCAGGATCAACGCCGTATCCTGTTCGCGCGCCTGTTCAATCAGCAGCGCCACACGTTGCCTCTGCCCAACTGAAAGAGTTGCTGGCATTCTCTCGAGCAAAGGCGCGATCTCAAGCCGCGCCGCCAAGGCTTCGATATGCCTGGGATCAGGCCGGCCAAGAACTGCCTGGCTGAGCGCGATATTGCGCCTGACAGACAGAAACGGCAGCAGCCCACCCGTTTGCAGAATATAGCCGAAATGCGCGGCGCGAATGGCTGTTAGGCTATTGTCATCTCCCGCGCGCCAAACAGCGCCAAGGTCTATCGCCTTGCCTGTGCGTGGCGTCAGCAAAAATCGGCCTGTACTTGATGGCCGGCGCGCCAAGGCCAGCAGATCAAGCAGCGTTGATTTGCCGGAGCCAGAAGGCCCGACCAGCGCCAGGGCCTCACCGCGCGTGATGCTGAATTCCTCAATGACAAGCTCAAAGCCAAGCGCGCCGCCTGGCGCCTGGTGGCGGATGATGACGTCTTGCAGCAGCAGGGTCGGCGGGGATTGGTTCATGCGCGCCCTCAGGGCAGCGCATCAATAGGCACGGGATACATCGCCTCACCAGGATTGCGCCCACCATCGAAACTGACCCAGAGCGATGGCTGGCGATTGAATTCCTCATAGAGTCTGAGCTTTGCTTCCAGCGCATTGACAATTTCGGTGCGCCGCCCAGCCCCCATGCTGTTCCATTCGTCCTGCGTGAATTCCATGATCTGGCTTTGATAGGGCAGGTCCTGGAGGAATTCGCCAAAGGCGCCGCCCAGGCGTTGGAATTCCGCCATGCGCCGAGGATCACGCGCCGCCGCCGCCGCCGCACCGCGCACACGTTCAAAGAACGTTTCCGGCGAAAGCCGCGCTGCTGCCTGGGCCTGGATGATGCTGCGAAGCGTCGTCGCCAGATCGGAAAGCTGATTGCGCGTCAGCAATACGCGGACATCCAAAGGCCGCCTTTCTGGCCTGGGCTCAGCCGGGTTGAGTTCCTGGTCCAGCACGAAGCTCCGTACCACATCAGGCGCGGTCTGCTGCGTTGCGCGCCCCAGGTAGGAAAGCCGCATGGCGGTGCCGACAATCTCCGCCTGTTCGGCGATGCGACGTTCAGCAGCACCTTGTGGCGCCATGATGCCGGCGATGGGCCGCCCAACGGCAGCGGCGACTTGCGCCAGCAGCGCATCCGTCAGCGCATCAACGGTTTGGCCGAATTGGCCCAGATTGCCCTCATTGATCGGGTAATAAAGCTCCCCTGCCGCGCCAAAGCGCGTGAGTTCCCGGTATTGCCGTTCCGCCCGCGCGTGGTTGGTGCGCCCTTCCGGCGTTTTCAGATGAATGGCGTAGATCGCGACCTGCTTCGCCTCCGATTGCGCCAACTGGCGTATTTCTTCGGGACCCATCTGGGTTTGTCCGCGCGGGTCCTTCGCATCCCGCGCACCAGCATCCGTCACCAGAATAACAAACCGCCCGCCATATTGCTGCCAAGGCACATCATCCAAAGCGAGTTTGATGCCGGCGAGTGAATCCTCATCAAAGCCTTCATTGCTCTCACGCGCTTCGGCGAGTTGCGAAAGGCGGGGCAAGATCGCATCCGAAGCCTCAGCCAGGTCGGGCAAGGACACCATGCGCGTGACATATTCAAGCCTGGGATTGCCGCCTAAATGGTCGCGGAAGGCCACCATGCCGAAGCGGAAATTGTCACGCACTGCGGTATCGCGAATGCGATCCACCACGCGTTTCAGCGCTTCACGCGTGCGGTCAATATAAGGCCCCATGCTGATAGTGGTATCTACCACAAATACCACTGCGCCCCGATAATTGCGCAGCGCATCCGGATCAGCGGGTGGGGGAGGGGCTTGCTGCGCCGGGGCGGAAACCACTTCCAGCAAACGCGCTTCATGCGCGCTTTCATTTTCCACGCGCTGCGCAGATAGAATGGGCAGCAGGTAGAATTGCCTGGTGATATCGATGAAGTTCTCGGGTTCCAGCGCAATCACTGGCCCATCGGTATTGGCCCGCGCCGCTTCGCGCAACCGCGTAGCTTCTGCCGCGCCGCCGCGTGTATTCAGCCAAAGGGCGCGCGGTGTTTCGGCGTCTCGGAAGAACATGGCGCGGTCGCGGCCGGCAGGGTTATTGAAAGCCAGAACCATGGTCTGCTTCCAATCCATGGTGCGTTCGGCGCGCACCCAGCCTTGCGTACGGCCATCCTGCGCCGCACCAATTTCAAGCCAGCCATCGGTGCCGCTGCCCTGGCGCGCATAGACATAGAAAACACCAAAGCCCGGCGTTGGCTGGGAAGGCGCATTCGCATCCGGCCGTTCGGCCAGGCGGGCACCCGGGCGTAGGATCACGCGTTGAAATAGCGTGGCGCGCCCTTCCATCAGCAACGGTTGCCGCGCGGCTTGTTGTGCGATGCCTTGTCCTGCTGGCAAGGCACACAACACGGCAAGCGCAAGAACCAAAAGCGCGCGGCGGAACATCATGGCCAGAATTCCTTAAGTGCGGTTTCAGCCGTGCCATTGCCCGCACGTGCCTGTTCCTCAAGCCAGGTTTTCAGTGCAGCGCGCGGCGCTTGCGCGGCCGCATCGCCCTTTTGCACTGCGTCGCGGTAATAGCGCGCTGCAGCGCGCGGGTCTGGCGCGCGGAAGGGGCGGCCCGCGACAAAACCGATCGGGTCATAAAGCCGCGCCACGGCGGTCAGCGCCGGTGCATGGCCGCGTTCGCCGGCTTCTTCGAACAGGACTAGCGCATCATCATGATGCCCGGCCGCCTGGCGCCTGAGCGCCGCCGCGTGAATGGCGGCAGCATCGGATGCAGATTGCACCAGATCACGCAGGTTCATGCCATCGCTGCGTTCAAGCCAGGGGCGTTCTGCAGTTGCGGGGGGCGGTGTGGAAGGCAGCGTTGGCGTCACTATGGGCCCAGGTGTAGGTGAGGGCGGGGAGGCGGTGAACCACCAGGTAGCGCCACCGATAGCGACCAGCAATAACAACCCGATGCCCGCAAAAAATGGCATGCGTGAGGTGCCTTCTTGCCTTTCTGGCACAACAATATCTTCGCGCGGCGGCGGCGCGGGTGAAGGCGCTAGCGCGGGCGGTGCGGCGGCAACCGGTGGAGACTTCGGCGCTATTTCAGCTTCGCGTGGCATCACCGTTTCCGGTGGCAGATCGCCATCGAACACATCAATATCGTCGGGCCAAAACAGGCTTGCTTCCAAACCCGTGGCCGGCAGCAGAAAAACCAAGGGGCCTGGTTCCAGATGCCGCGTCAGCCTCGGCCCAATCACCAGAACGGTGTCAGCCCCTTCCTGGCGGATTTCAACCGGGCTCAGCTTTTCTTCCTGCACCTGCCATCCGCGCCGCCCGAGATTGGCCGCAGCATAGCCTTCCCGAACAATACGAAACCCGCCATCACTTGGTGCCTGCACGCCTGCAAGGGTGATGCGCGCATGGCCAAGCGAAAAGCGCCGATCATTTTCAACCCGCAGCATCATGGGGTGACCCCTTTGCGGAGACTGCTCAGCAGGCTGCCAAGCCGGGCATTGGATTTCTCATCCACCATCGCGCTGCCCGCGCCGCGCACATTATCTTCCACAAGCCGCACAAAGGCGACTGCCCAATCCACGTAAAAGGCAGCGTCATAGGCCATTGGCGTTTCGGAAAGCTTTGGCATGTCGTCCATTGGTGCGGCGGGGCGGATGAAAATGCTGCGCCCATCGCGCCCGGCCTTAGGGCGCTTTTCAATCGGGAGTTTTTCAAAGCCCATCCAGGTGACGAAATCATTGATCGCGCGCTCGGCGATCATCACCGGCTTCAACAGCCTATTTGCCATAGATTCATTATAGGCCGCTTCGGTCCGCATGCGTGAGGCAATGTTTTCACGCAGCTTCAGGCGCCGCGCGCCGGCGGCAAGCTGCGCAACCAGCGTCGCGATCGCCTCCCGGTCCATGCGGAATAATTCAGGGCTGTCGGTACGTGCGGCGAAGCGGTGCATATTCTGCAACCATTCAGCCACTGCCGCTTCGGCAAAAAGATCTGCCTGATCGCGCGGGCCTTCTTCCGCTTCCTCAACGGGCGCTGCCGGGGCGGGGTCATCTTCAAACAGTGCTTCGAATTCGCTCCGCAATTCGCGCGCTGTGGTCTTGCGGCCAACCGGTGCTGTTACAGCGGAAGGTGTCTCAGCCGCAGCCAATTGCTGGCGGCGGAAAATCTCCGCCAAGGTTTCGCCCTGCACCTGCAATTCGCGCAGCAATAACCCAAAAGCCTGGGCTTCGGCGCAGGCAAGCAATTGCCGCCCGACCAGCCGCGCCTCGGCCCGCCGCTTGACCAATTCCGCGTCCAGATCGCCGGAGACATGGTAGCCTTCAATTCGGCCCACCATGCGCTTGGCCAGATCACCAAGCTGGCCCTGCACCTGGTGTCGCTTCAGCGCTGGGTTGCAAACCGGGCGGAGCTTTTCGGAAAGATAGCCAATGCCGCCATCATTCAACGCCATGCCTGCTTCCCAGGCGCGTTCCGGATTGGCGAAGTGCTTTTGCACATCCGGATTAGCGAGGAAATTCGCCTTCAACCGCCCCACGCGTTCCATATCACGAAAGCCGACCTCGCGGCCCTTGTCGTCATAATCCAAAAGTCCCTTATTCATCACTTCGGGGTTACGCAGCCAGAAGGTATTGTTAAAGGGCTGCCCCGGCACCCATTCCGATGGCCAATCATGGCCAAGGCCCAGGAATTCAAAAATCGTCGTCTTCAACCTGGTGGACCAGCGTTCCACATTGTCTTCCGCGCCGCCTTTGATCTCAAATTCCATATCAAACATAGTCAGCACCAGGAACAAGGCGACATCCTGGCCCTTTCGCGCCTCTGGTGTGGCGCCATGCGTACTATCAATCCAGTTGCGCACCATGGCGGGCACCGTGCGCACTTCCTGGTTGCTGTGCTTCAGGCAGAGCAACATGGAAGTCAGTTCCTGTTCCGCCAGATAGCGCTGATACAAATAGGCAACCTTGCCGCGGCGAAGCAGCATGAAAAGATCGCTCTGCGCCACTTCCTCGGCCTTGGCGGCATTGTATTTCTCACGCCCGCGCGCGCCGGGGAAATCCAGCAGATCAGTATAGTCGAAAAAGTCGAAGGGCTTGTCTTCCAATTGCAACTGCAATTCGGCGACCACGGCGGTTAGCACCGCGCGCGGCAATTCTGTGCGGCGGCCGGCACGCGTTGCGACCGGCACGGGGTCACCATCGCCCCTGCCCAGATGCGACATGGTCTCCACATCAATGATGCTTTGCGCCTTGGGCTCCACCGCCAGCATCGGGCAGCAGGCTTCTTCCGGAAAATCGAGCTGCGCCAGCGCCTGAATCAATTTCAGCGCCGTTGCCGTCATGGTTGGCGTATTATTCCAAAGCAGCCCGTAAAGCTCCACCCGATCAGCAATGGTAAGGCGTGGGGCCAGGCTTTCAATTTCGCGCCAGGCACCGGGCTTCAGCGCCAGATGCGTCGGATGATTCAGGAAATAGCGTTCAAAATACTCGAAAAGATCATAGATATCATCTTCGTTCAGCCGACCCACAGGGGCCGGCGCAGCCTTGGTGCGGAGCTTTGCGATACTGGCTTCGACCACAGCGCCTTCAAGCGGCACAACCGTGTCACGGTCGAAATCCTCCATGAAGGCATTGGCCATGATTTTCACGATGTCTGTTTCGGACAGCATGCGGCAGACCACGGGCATGCCGGGCAGGCCAGTTACCGGGCGTGTGGTGAAGCGCGTGACAAGACCGGTGGATTCCTTGCCGCCATCCGGGTTGATATCGCGATTGAAGCCGCGGAGTTCCTCCCCAAAGCGAATTGTGGTGGGCTTGCCTTCCTTCCGCGCCAGGGAGGCAATCAGATAGCTTTTCCCCTGTTGGCTCGGGCCAAAGACGGAAACGCACATCGGCCGGCGCGCTGCATTGGCAAGTTTGCGCGCGCGTAGCCCGTCGCGCCGGAAATCCCGCGCAAGCGCCGGGCCTTCTTCGCGCACCAGATCATTCGCCTTAGAAAGCCATTCAATGGCGCCCTGCGCTGTATCGGCAACCGCATCGCAGCGCTGGGCCAGGGCTTCGTTTTCGGCATTCGGTGTTGTCATGACCTGTTCCTCACGGCACCGAAAGCGCGCCGGTATCGCGCCAGTAACCTGCCTCGCTGCGTTCGGTTTGCAGGCGCAGGCGCACAATGCCGCGATGCTGCGGATCGCCCTCGGCATCCAGGATTTCGTCTATGGTGAAATCCTCCCGCAATTCTTCTGCATCCGCGCTTTCAGGGTCTATTTCTGCGCGCTGGATGGAAAGTTTCAGCGGCAGTTTCAGCCGCGGCACGTTATCAGGATTGGCATATTCCAGAATATATAACCGGCTCGCCGTCCAGCGTTCCAGATCCAATTGACGAAAGCCAAGGAAGACTGGGGCGCGGAATTCCATGGAGAATTTCACATCCTGCGACGCACCAGGCGCTTTTGACAGCGCCGCATCCGGGTCCTGCAGAAGCACATTTGGCCTAAGGATTTGTCCCGAAATCTCCATGCGCCCGAGGTATTTGGCGGTAGAGCGCATGGCAAGTCGGCTGGTACGCATCAGGAAGTTTTCCAAACGCCCCTCAGCCACGGCGCAAAGCATGGCACCCACCGCCGCGGTGGTTTTCGGGTCATCCACGCGCCCGGCAGAATCTCGGAAGGGATACCAGCTTCCGGCCCGGTAGCGATGCATGCCCACAATGCGATGCGGCGGCACTGGCATCTTGGCCAGCACCATATCGGAAATCGCCCGCAGCCGAGATGGCCTGCCGGATAGCAGCAGCCAATCGCAATCAAAAGCATAGACCACTTCGCAAAGATCAGCGATCACCTGGCCAAGCGCTGCCTGCACAATGGCATCCACACTGCCCGCCGAAGCCGCCATTTCCGCTTCCAGCAAATGATACCCAGCAGCACCGGCGCGCGCTGCCTGTTGTTCAAAATACCGCAAAGGTGCGGCGACATCGCGCCCATGCAGAATGGTGCTGAGTTTTTCGCGCAGGAATTCACCGGACGCGCGTTCATCTATCTTTTCATAGCCATGCAGGATCGCAAGCCCGGTTGGTTCCAGCACTTGCGTCACGAATTGCCGGCGCAAATGGCGTTCCAATTCGCTTTGCGCCCCACGATCCCCGCCCAGCACTTCGCGGAGCAACGCCTTGGGGTCGCGCGCACCAGCCTGGCGCAGGCTTTCCTCAAGCTGTGGCAGGACGATGCTTTGAATAACCTCCTGCAACACCTCATCGCCCGCAATACGAAAGCCTTCGCGGAAATTCTGATGTGGTTCAATTTCCTGCCCGGCTTCGGCGGAATAGGTGCAGATCATCAAATCCGTGGTGCCGCCGCCAATATCAATGCTCGCCACACGCAAAGAAGGCGCCTTGCCATAGCCTTCCCGCGCGCGCCCGGTCAGTGCGAAGAAGCTCGCGGGATCACCACGCAAGCGCTGGCTTGCTTCCGTATACAGGAACACCAATTGCGTCGCCGTCGCTTCATCCAGATTGGCAATGACGCGCGGTTCGGGCGGCGGTGCAGCAGCACCAGGCGTGGGATTGCCCCAGCCCATCATATCCCATGCAAGCCTGACCGCGGCTTCAGCGCGATGGCGGAAAATGCGCTGTTCCGCCAACGCCATGGCCGGCGGCATGGTCAGCAAAATGCGGCGCAGCCGACGCGGCACATCGGGGAAGCTCCGCGCATAGCGGGTTTCGACTGAATTGATTTGCGATAGCGCCTGCAACAGGATTTCCGCGAGCAGGAAGCTCATCAGCGATGAACGGCTGAAGCGCGCGCGCACAGCGGGTTGGCGCGGTGCGCCGCCACGACCACGCGGCTTGGCGCGTAGCACTTCGCCTTCTTCCGTGACCCAGGCCATGAAGCTGCCACTCACAGGTGGTTCCGTCGTCACGCCATCCGCGGCCATGCCATTGAAGCGCCATACCTGCGTTGTCGGTCTTTCATCCCAAAGATAGCGCTTGGGCGAAGACAAGCCCGTGGCCCCATCATTGCCGCGCGCCGCGGCAGAAAGCCTTACAGCCTCCGGGCCGATGCGCACCGGGCTCAGCCATTGAAAGGCATTGCCGCGCCCGGAACGGCGGCTGAGTGCATCCTTGCCGAAACTCGCGCGCGCGAATTCCACACGGCTTTCGAAGGGGAAGGCATAGCCCTGTTCCGGCGCGCTCAAATCCCGCAGCTTCAGGGGGTAGCTGTTGTTCAGATTAAGCCGGCTGTCGCGTTCATCTTCCACCAGAATGCCGCAGGTGCGCGCATTGCCGATATCCAGCACCAGATCAACATTGATCGGTTCATAGGATTTGCTGTTGGAAACCACATCCACCAGCTTCACCCGCGGCAGGATGCGCGCTTCGGTCAGCAATTCCAAAAGCGTGATATAGCGCGCCCAATGTTCGCAAGCGCGTTGCTCATCCTCAGGGCGCGGGCGCCGGCCACTCGCCAAGCGCATCTCCTGCAAGATTTCCTCAAGCCACTGGATCAGCCAGGGTTCATTCATGAACCAGCTTGTCTGTTCCCGGTCAGACACAAAGGTAAATTCGCCGGCGCGTTCGCTATCTGTCGGCGAAATCGCGGTATAGGGGCGGCCTTCTTCGCGCGCACGCAAAGCCGTATCAAAGCCAAGCACAGCATGATGCGTATTGCCTTCCTCATCGGGTGCCGAAAGTGCGGAAATGCGCAGCCGCGCCCAATTGGTCGGGCCCTTGTCATAGACTTCCTGGCCCGATGCCCCCACCGCGGCCACGCGGAAAAAAGGCAGCGGTATCCAACGCCCCAGGATGAATTCCAAAGCCTGGCCGCGCCCCACCTGATAGATTTCCTCATCGGGCGGGCTGCGGCCACTGATTGGGTCCAGAAGCGCGCCTTCGCCGCTTTCCGTCAGGCGGCGCAGATTGACCAGGCCCGCACTTGCCGGCTCAGCACCTGGCGGCAGCGGCTGTTCCCAGAAGGAACGCGGCGCGCGCGGCAGGCGGTCCAGGTTGAACCGAATGTCAATGAATTGCAGTCCGGTCTGCGGCACGAGGCTGATGATTTGCGGCAGACCCTGCATTCTTCAAAACCTTGAGACTAAAAGGGAGATACTTCCTAATATGCCGGTCAGCCCCGCCCGGCGCAACCAAAGCCTCGCTTTTGCAGGGCGGTCAGGCCGGTAGCACCACTGGCTGAGGGTCCAGCCATTGCAGGAACCAGGACAGGCTGAAATGCAAATGGGGCCCCGTCACGCGCCCGGTCATGCCGATGGCGCCGATCCGTTGGCTTTTGGCGATGCTCTCACCCTCCGGCACCGATATCTCGGACAAGTGGGCGTAAAGCGAATTCACCCCGTGCCCATGATCCAGCACGATCAATTTGCCAAAGAAATGGAATTCATCGGCCAAGGTCACCCGCCCGGCGGCGCAAGCCAGCACCGGCGTGCCGGTGGGGGCAGCAAAATCCAGCCCGTAATGGGGCTGGCGCGGCTGGCCGTTCAAGATCCTTTGGCTGCCGAAAACGCCCGAAATCCGCCCTGGGGCGGGGCGGATAAAACCCTCGGCAAAGCCCGTCAGGTTGGTTTCAATCGCTCGTACCGCCGCCAGTTTTTCCCTTTCGCGGGCGATGCGGGTCAGGGTTTCGGCATCTGGCGTCACCTGCGCGGGTGGCAGGCCGGAAATGCTCTCCGTCGGCCATTGGCGCTTGGCGATGTTCAAAACGCGGGTTTCCGCAGCACCTGAGGGGGGCGTGATCACCAACCGCGCCTGCGCGGCGTGATCCCGCCCAAAACCAAAGGCGAACTGCCCGGCTGGCGAGACCCTGACCGCGCGGCCATCCAGCGCCAGCCGGGTTCCTGGCGCGGCCCGTCCCAACACAAACCCACCCTGCGTCAGGGCCGCTTCATTGAGGGTCACCGCCCGCGCAGGCGCGGCCAGCAGCAAGGCGGGTGCCGCAAGCAGCAGGCGGCGGGGCAGGGCTGGCATCACAAAAGGCGTCCTTGGCGCGAACCATCAACATTCACACCCACTTCGCCATCGGCAAAGGTCAAGCGCAAGCCTTGTCCAGGCGAGACAGCGCCCGCCGCCACTACGGGTGCGCCCTTGGCATCGCGCACCAGCGCAAAACCGCGCGCGAGCACCGAGGTATAAGAAGCACTCTCCAACCGCGCGGAAAGCCCTTCCAACACTGCCTGTCGTTGGCGCAGCATGGCCAGCACCGGGGCGGGCGAAAGCCGTGCCAGCCCAGGGGAGGCGCCGAAGCCATCTCGCCGGCGCGCCCAGGCGCTGCCAAGTCGCAAGCCGAGCGCTTCCAGCGCCGCACGCCGCGCCAGAATGCCTTCTCGTGGATGGGGAATGCGGATCGCACCAAGCCGTTGTGCGCGCGCGGCAAGGCCAGCCGATACAGCACGCGGCAGTCTTTCGCCCCAATCATCCAGACGCTGGCGTGATTGCGCGAGCCGCGCCGGCACATCCGGCAGGCCGCGTTCGGCGCGCAGCAGCCGAAGCCGCGCGCCATTCACCAGGCCAGCAGCCGCCTGACCCAGCCGCGCACCAGTTTGCATCAGGGCAGCGGCAATCTCCGCGCGCGCTGGCACGGCAAGCTCAGCGGCAGCGGTGGGGGTGGGCGCGCGGCGGTCAGAGGCGAAATCAATCAGCGTGGTATCAGTTTCATGCCCAACCGCGGAAATCAGCGGAATCGTGCTTCCGGCTGCGGCGCGAATGACGATTTCCTCATTGAAGGCCATCAGGTCTTCAAGGCTGCCGCCGCCGCGCGCCACAATCAGCACATCCGGGCGCGGCACGGCGCCACCCTCGGGCAGGGCGGAAAATCCCCTGATGGCGGCGGCAATCTGTTCCGCCGCGCCCTGGCCCTGCACCGCGACGGGCCATAGCAGGATATGGCGCGGAAAGCGGCGCGCGATGGTGGTGCGGATATCCTGAATGACCGCGCCTTTTTCGCTGGTGATCACGCCAATCACGCGCGGCAAAAGGGGCAGGGGGCGCTTGCGGCTTTCGTCAAACAGCCCTTCTTCCAGCAGGCGTTTGCGCAGCGCTTCAATGCGCGCAAGCAAGGCGCCTTCGCCGGCATATTCCAGCCTTTCAATCACCAGCTGGTATTTTGACCGATCCGCATAGGTGGAAATGCGCCCCGTCGCGATCATCTCCACGCCGTTTTCCGGCATGGTGCCGATATTGCGCACCGAGCCTTTCCAAATGACGGCTTCGATCTTGGCGTCCTGATCCTTAAGCGACAAATAGATATGCCCGGAAGGATAGCGCTTCATTTCGGTGATTTCGCCGCGCAGGCGCAGCCGCCCGAAAGCGCCTTCCAGCGTGCGGCGAATGGCGCCGGCCAGATCGGTGACGCCATATTCGGGAGTATTATCCGGCCGGGATTCGTCCATCGGCCATAACTAGCCCGGATTGGGCACTGATGAAATCAGTCCCCTAGGGGCGAGGCCCAGGCTATTCGCCCGCCACGCCACTCCGCGCCACGGCTTGGGCCTGCGCGGCCAAGGCGCGCGCCATCTGGCTCAGTGCTTCCTGGTGCTTGTCATTGTCAATCAGCGCGAAATTGCGCGCCAATTCCAGGCACATGCGTTGGCGCTGAGACATGGAAGGATCCACGCTTTCGGATTTCAGCCCTTCAAAAAACCAGGAAATCGGCACGCCCAACACCTGGGCAATACCGTATAGTCGGCCGGCCGAAATGCGGTTCAGGCCGCGTTCATATTTATGCGCCTGCTGATAGGTAACGCCGATCATCTTCGCCAATTGCTGCTGTGACAGGCCAAGCATGGTGCGCCTTTCGCGAATGCGCGCGCCCACATGCTTATCAGCCGCATTGGCCCTTTGGGTGGAGACCACTTCGACGATACCGGCCTCAGCCTGGCGGAATGATTGTGCAATTTCGACGATGCTGTCCATCAACCCGATTCCTCAGCGGGGCATCATGCCCCTCGCTGATTTCGGATTATGCGCGGCATTGGTGATCAACCGGTGAATATGAGGCTCAAAAAAGCAACGCGCTCAGCCTTTGGAGCGCGATTTTAGCGCCGCCAATTCGCCTTTCAGTGTCTCAATTTCTTTCTTTAACGCCTCGGTTTCATCAGCCGGGGCGTTTTCCTCGCGTCGCGCGAAAGGTGTGAACAGGCTCATCGCGCGTTCCATCATGGCGATATT
>JAPLOJ010000206.1 GCA_026400795.1 Alphaproteobacteria bacterium | reverse complement strand
GTCGCCGCCTGGGAGAACAGCCATCGCGTGCCGGAGCGCCTGTTCCGCGGCCTGCGTGAGCATTTTTCCGAGGCGCAGATTGTGGAACTCACGCTGCGCATCACGCTATGCGGCTTCTTCAACCGCTTCACGGGCGCGCTTGGCATTGATGCGGCGGCGCATAATCAGGCGGCAGCCGAATAAGCGAGGTTAGAGCGGTCCCCGTTCACATTCGTTCACGGGATGCGCTCTTAACTTTTGTTTGATCGCATTTTCCGAGCCGCCAAGTGATTCCACTTGGCTTGAAAATGCTCACGCCCCCTTCACACCCCCCGCCGTCAGCCCCGCCACAATCTGCTTCTGCGCCACCAGCGTCAGGATCAGCACCGGCGCAGTCACCAATAGCGCCGCGGCTGAAAGCGGCCCCCAGGCCACTTGCTCAAAGGTGAGCATATTATTCACCGCAACCGGCAATGTGCGGGTTTCGCGCCCCGCCAGCACCATCGCGAAGATAAAATTGTTCCAGGAAAAAATGAAGGACAGGATGGTGGCCACGGTTATCCCAGGCCGCGCCAGTGGCATCGCCACATAGCGAAACGCCTGCCAGATGGTTGCCCCATCCACCAAGGCGGCTTCCTCCAATTCCGGCGGCAGGCCCTCAAAGAAGGAAATCATCACCCAAACTACAATCGGCACGGTGATCACCAAATGAGTGATGACAATCGGCGCCAGCGTGCCGGTCAATTCCAGCCATTGGAATAGCAGGAAAAGTGGGATCAGATAGGAAAGCCCAGGCGTGATGCGCGCAATCAGGATAAGCGCGGCGGCGCGCATGGCGTGCATCTTGGCAATGCCATAGCCCGCCGGCACGCCAATCAGCAGCGCAATCCCGGTCGCGCCGAAGGACACCACAATGGAATTCCAGGCAAAGCGCAGGAAATCATTGCGCGCGAAAACTTCGCGGTAATTGTCCAGCGTCGGTGATTGCGGGATGAAGATCGGCGGCCAATCCGTATTGTCCAGCTCATTCTTGAAGGAGAGCGACAGCATCCACAGAAAAAACAGGATGGCCGGCGAAATCAGCACCAGTACCGAAAAGCCGAAACCGATATTGCCGACCAGCCGGCGGAGCCGATATTGCCCGGCGCTGCGAAGACGCAAATCACTCATGTCATTTTGACCCTCTGACGCGTCCACAATAAAAGTGCCGCCAGCGCCAGGATGATGATGAAGAACACCACCACCACGGCCGAGGCATAGCCCACATTGTAGAAAGCAAAGGCCTGCAGATAAAGGAAGATATTGATCGTCTCACTGGCCGAACCCGGCCCGCCCTGGGTGATGACATAGATCGTATCAAACGCCTTCAGCGCATCAATGCAGCGAATGATCAGCGCCACCACGATAAAGGGCATCAGCAAGGGCAGCGTGATGTGGCGAAAGGCCTGCCAGCCATTGGCGCCATCAATCTTCGCGGCCTCATAAGGATCAATCGGCAAGGAAGCGAGGCCACCCAGGATCAGCAGCATCACCAAGGGTGTCCAATGCCAGACCTCAATCATCACCAGAGTCGGGATCACCGTGCTGGTGCTATAGATCCACATGCTGGGCGGCAGACCCACCTGGGCCAGAAGCCAGTTCAGCACGCCAAGCTGCGGGTGGAAGGTCATGGTCCACACCAAGGCGACCGCCACGGGTGTTGCCATCATGGGCAAGATGAAAATGGTCCGCGCCAGGCCGCGCATCGGGAATTTGCGATTGAAGGCAAGTGCGGCCGCCAGCCCCAATATCATCGGGAAGACCACCGCCAGCACGGTATAGAATAGCGTGCGCAGCATGGCCCAGCCAAAGCGGGAATCGGAAAACAGCTTGATGTAATTATCGAACCCCACCCAGCGCCGTTCCCCGCCCAGATGCCAATCATGGGCGGAGACATAAATCGTAAAAATCCAGGGGAAGATGATGACGGCAAGCACCACCACCGCCGCCGGCACAATGAACCAGCCATAATGCCGGGCGTAATTGCGTGTCCGCTGAGCCCCAGGGGGGCTCGCGGCGATGGTTTCAGCTTGCTGCATCAGTTTGCGAGAGCCTCAGCTTTCCCGTTCGCTTTGCTCGAGAACCGGGCGGAATTCAGCCGTGGCGCGACGCAATTCCGTTGCCACATCCGAACCGCTGATGGTGTTGGTCAAAGCCGTGCCGATCACGTCACGGAATTGCGTCACCGGCACAATTTCCGGCAGGCCAGCGCGCGCGATTTTTGCACTTTCATTGAGTGTATTGAAGAATTCGCGCGGGAAGGTGCTGGCGGCAATCGCCGCTTCATTGCCGAAGGGGCTGCTGCGCGCCGGCACACCGGCACCGCTGGTCAGGAAGCGGAGTTGGTTTTCCTTGCCAAGCGCCCATTGCAGATAAAGCCAGGCCGCGCCCTTTTTGCG
>JAPLOJ010000208.1 GCA_026400795.1 Alphaproteobacteria bacterium | reverse complement strand
GGTTCCGCCGCTGCCGCCATGGGCGGCACGACAACCGTGTTCGAAATGCCCAATACCGACCCACCGACGCGTTCGGCGAAGGAATTGCGCGAAAAGCAAGCCGCCGCTTCGAAGGCTCATGTTGATTACGGCATTTACGGTCTGCTGGCAGAAGACAATATCGGGGAACTTGAAGGGCTGATCGCCGGCGGCGTGAATGCCTTTAAATGCTTCATGGGCAATACCTTTGGCAATCTGCCCTCGCCCTCAACGGGCGCGATGCTGGAAGGGTTTGAAATCATCGCGCCATCGGGTCTGCGTATTTCACTGCATGCCGAAACAGCCTCCATCATGGCGTGGCGGCAGGAAAGGCTGATGGCAGCGGGGCGCAATGACCCGCTGGCGCATATTGCCGCGAGGCCCGCGATTGTGGCCGCAGAAGCCGTAGCCCGTGCGGCGGAATTGGCCGGCTGGACTGGGGCGCGCGTGCATGTGCTTCATATTTCTTCCGCGCTTGAATTGCGACCATTGGCGGAAGCCAAGGCGCGCGGCGTGGATATCACCGGTGAGACCTGCCCTTGTTATCTGTTGTTGGATACGCGCGATTACGCGCGGCTTGGGTCCATCATTCGGGTCAATCCGCCGGTGCGGGAGCATTCTGATTCACTCGCCATCTGGGAGGCTTTGCAGAACGGCGTGGTGGACATGATCGCAACCGATCATGCGCCGCATACGCCGGAAGAAAAGCAGCAGGACATCATCTGGCGCGCTGATTGCGGCTTCCCGGGCGTGGAAACGCAAATGCCGCTGATGCTCAATGAAGTGGCAAAGGGCCGCATAAGCCTTGAGCATTACGTGAAGATTTCAGCAGAGAACCCAGCCCATAGCTTTGGCCTTTGGCCGATGAAGGGGCGTATTGAAATCGGCGCCCATGCCGATATCGCAGTCGTGGATATGGAAAGAACCGAGGTGATCCGCGCCGCCGCACTGCATTCCGTGCGTGCACGCATCACGCCTTTTGAAGGTGTCAGCGTCACCGGCATTCCCATCCATACCCTGGTGCGCGGGCGTTTCGTGCAGCGCGACCGTAAGTTGGTTGAGGCCACGTCGGGCTGGGGAAGGCAGGTCACGGATATCCAGCGCATGCCGCAGGCGAAGCCACTCAATACGGATCAAACTCTGGCAGCGGTCTTGCAAGGCCCAGCCAAAGTGTCTGCCGGGACCGCTTCATGAATGCCATGACTGCCGCATCAAGCATCGCCGCGCCCATCGCGCGTCCCTTCATTGCCTTTGAACAGGCCTCGGTCACTTTCGGGCGTGGCGAGAAAGCTGTGCAGGCGCTGCAACCCACGGATTTGACGATCTCTGAGGGCGATTTCGTGGCGCTGGTCGGACCTTCGGGCTGCGGCAAATCCACCATCCTGAAAATGGTCAGCGAATTGCTAAAACCATCATCCGGCTATGTCTTTATCGGCGGGCGAGAAATTGGCGCCAACCCCATCCGGATCGGTATGGCCTATCAGAACCCAACGCTGCTGCCTTGGCTCAATATTCGCGACAATGTGATGCTGCCGCTGAAGATTGTGCCGCCCTTTCGCGGTGAATTTTCGGCAAAGCGCAAAGGCGAATTTCGCGACCGCGTTGAAGCGCTGCTGGCGCAGGTTGGGCTTTCCGGCTTTGGCGACAAATACCCGTGGCAGCTTTCGGGCGGCATGATGCAGCGCGCCAATCTCTGCCGCGCGCTGATCCATGACCCGGAATTGTTGTTGCTGGATGAGCCCTTCGGCGCGCTTGATCAATTCACGCGTGAGGAACTCTGGGCGATTATGCAGGATCTGTGGCTCTCCAAGAAACTCACGGTACTGCTGGTGACGCATGATTTGCGGGAAGCGGCTTACCTGGCCAATCGCATTTGTGTGATGAGCGCGCGGCCTGGGCGTATTCTGGATGATTCGCCGGTGGATATGCCGCGCCCGCGCACAATTGACATGACCTTTCAGCCGGATTTCGTCGCTCTCAACCAGCGCCTGCGCGCCATGATTGTGGGTGCGCGCGG
>JAPLOJ010000192.1 GCA_026400795.1 Alphaproteobacteria bacterium | reverse complement strand
TTTGTGGGGGGCACCACCTACAACATCATCCCCGAACGCGTGCATCTGAAGGGCACGGTGCGCACGCTGCATCATGAATCGCGCGATATCGCCGAAGCAGCCTTGCGCCGCCTGGCTCAGGGCATTGGCATTTCCATGCGCGTGAAGACGGAAATGACTTATGTCCGCAAGGTCCCGCCGCTGGTGAATGATGATCGTGTGCTGGACCCCGTGATTGCCGCTGTGCGTCGGCAGATGGGCGATGTGATCAGCGAGGGCGAAGCCTCCATGGGCGCTGAGGATTTAGCGGAATTCGCGGCCGTTGCGCCTTCCTTCCAATTGCGCATCGGCTCCGGCCAACCAGGGCGCGATGACCGGCTGCATAATGCCTTCTATCAACCCGATGAGCGCAGCATTGGCCTTGGCGTGCAGGCGCTATCGCGCGCCGCGCTGGATTTGCTGGCATGAGCGCGCATCGCATCGCGGAACTGACCGCGCCGGAAGTCGCTTCCCGCTTCGCCGCCGGGGCGGTTGCCATCCTGCCCATGGGGAGCCTTGAAACCCATGGCCCTGCCTTGCCGATGGGCGATTATCTGGTCGCGGAAGATATCGCCTGCCGTATCGCCGCTGCCGCTTACGCCAAGGGCGCGGACGCGCTGGTGGCCCCCGCTATTCCCTTTGGTGGTGAGGATTTCTTCGCCGGTGTCGCCGGCGGCATCACGCTGTCCGTGGCAACCCTGACAGCCGTAATCGAGGAAATGGCCGAAGCCTTCATCAAAATCGGCGCGCGGCGGATCATGATCGTGAATGGCCATGCCGGCACCATCGCCCCCGCCGATGCCGCCGCGCGCAGCATGCGCCATCGGCATGGCGTGATTATCCCCGCGCTGCATCTGTGGCGGGAAGCCGGCAAGCTGCATGGCGAATTGGGCGGGCAGCCGATCACCTTTGGCCATGGCGGAGACCCTGTTGCTTCCGTCACCATGGCGCTGAAGCCGGAGCTCTGCCGCCCGCAAGCGGCACGGCCACGTGATGCGACGGGGCCTTATTTGGGCGTGCCGCCAACGGGCTTCGGCGCCATTCGCGCCCATGGCGTGGAATTCGCCGTGCCGATGTGGGTGGAGGAAGTGGCCCCCGGCGGCGTTGCCGCGCCCGATCCACGGGGCGCCAATGCAGCGCATGGCGCGCGCATTGTGGAACAGCTTGTTGCTGCCGGCGCTTCCATCTGCGCGCAGTTGCGCGACCACGCGCCGTGAAGCGCATTTGCGTCTATGGCGCGGGTGCCATTGGCGCGCATCTGGCGGCGCGCCTTGCAGCGGCGGGCGCCGAGGTGAGTGTGATCGCACGCGGCGCCCATCTGGCTGCGATGCAGGCGCGGGGCATCACGCTGCGCACGGCTGAAGGCGACCAGACCTATCCGGTGCAGGCGGCGGAAAACGCCGCTGAGATCGGCCCGGTGGATGCCGTGCTGGTCACGGTAAAGGCGCCCGCGTTACCCGCTGTGGCGGCGGGGATCGCGCCTTTGCTTGGGCCCGATACGCCCGTTGCCTTCATCATGAATGGCATTCCCTGGTGGTATTTCGATGGCATTGGCGGAGTCTTGGAAGGCAAGCGCCTGGCGGTGCTGGACCCGAATGATGCGCTGCGCCGCGCCATTGGCGTGGAACGCGCCATTGGTGGCGTGATCTATGCCGCAAGCGCCGTGGTCGCACCTGGCATTGTCACGTCAGAACATGCCGATCTGAAGCTTTTTCTGGGGGAGCCAGGGGGCGTGATTTCTCCTCGCGCCCAGGCGCTGGCGGCGCTGTTGAGTGCAGGCGGCATGCCGACCGATGCGGTGGGCAATATCCGCCACCGCATCTGGGGCAAGCTGCTCGGTAATATGGTGGTGGGGCCGCTTTGCCTGCTCTCTCGCCAAGATATGAAGGCAACGCTGGCGGACCCCGCGATTTTCGAAGCGGGTGTGCGGATTTCTGATGAGGGCACGGCACTCGCCCGCGCCCTCGGGCATGATTTGAAAGTGCCAGGCGAAGTGCGGATGCGCCGCTTTGGGGAGACCGCACACAAACCTTCCATCCTGCAGGATCTGGAACTGGGCCGCCCAATGGAAATTGACGCGCTTTTCACCGCGCCCTTGCAGCTTGGCCAGGCTTTGGGCGTGCCCATGCCGAATTTCGCGCTGATGGTGGCGCTGGCAACACAAGCGGCAGGGGTGGCGGGGCTTTACCGGTAAGGCCATGCCCGGCACGCTGCGCACAGCTTCGGGACGGGTCCGCCATGCACGGACCGGGACACCCCGTTAGCAAAGAGTTTTGAAACAACAAAAAGGATCAAACGCCATGGCAACCTCACAGCGCGAAGAACGCGAACTCCTCGGCCACGACGCCTTCGCCATGATTGCGCCGACCCACCAGCCGGCCATCGCCGCGCTGCCGCCGGAGGAACTCCGCACGCTGGCCACCCGGCTGCGTGCCGAGCATGCAAAACTTCGAGACCTGATCCGTGAGGGCCACCGCGCCAAGCGCGGCAAGGGCGATGCCCGGGCGGCGGCGAATGCCGAAGCCGGCAAGGCCACCCGTCGCAAGCAGGTCTATGCCGCGGCGCTGAAGCGCGTGAACAACCGCTTCGATGAATTGACGCATGATCGCCGCCGCGCCGAACACCGCGCGGCGCTGAAGGAAGCACTCGCCCGCCGCCAGGCGCAGCGCGCACAGCATCCGGCATCCGGCTTTGGCGCAAGCAACGGCATGCAGAGCAAGGGGAACGCGAAAAGCGGAAGCCATGTGCAAGGCGGGCGGATTGGTAGCGTTTCCGCCCAGAACAAGCGCGCCCAGGCGCGGCGGGATGGGTGATTGATAGTGGCGCGGCAGGTTGCGGGTCGGGGCTGTTTCGACCCGCACTTGCTGAGCGGCTTGGGGCGCGTTTCTAGCGCACGAATTTTCCGATCGAGGATCGGATGGCAGCCAATCCGATAGAATGATGAGGCGAAGCTTCGGGTAGACCACATTACCCCGCGACAAAGGAGGCGCTGCCGGGTCAAGTTACGTATCCTCGGCACGCCGCGATCCCGCTTGTGACCCATCCCGGGGATTGGTTTGAATTACATATAAGTTAATTTACAAGACATGGTCCATTCATCTTTACTAAATGACGGTTAACGACGCACCGGAATATCGCCATGCCTCAAATTGATGACCACGATCATGAAGATGACCATGACCACGCTCCGCCTCCGCTGCCGATAGACCCGCCGGAAGCGGAGCCAAATGGCTTCGGTGTGCCCAGCACAACCAATGGCAATCAAAGCGGCGCGGGCTTCCAGAGCCTATCCAACGGCAATTTCGTCATCTCCTTCCTGTCCAACAGTACGGCGGATGATGGCCAGGACATAAGGGCGCGCTTCTTTCGCCTGGATGGATCAGCGATCGGGCCTGATATCAGGGTCAATGAGACCACCACCGGGACCCAGACAGGCGTGAGTTCGCTGGCGCTGAATGATGGGTCCATTCTGATCACCTGGCGTTCACCCGATCCCGACAATGCAAGCAATTCGCATCTTTTTGGTAGGCGCTTCAGCGCTAATGGCGAGGTCCTGACAGGGGAGGTCAAACTCAGCGCCAGTGGTGCGGATGGGTCCTACAGCTTCAGCCAGCGCAGCGGAAATACAGGCTTGCTCATTTTCGCTTATGAGAATGACGGCGAGATTCAAGGACGAAGCTTCAACCCTGCGACGCTTACCGCGCAGATCGCCGAAGTACCGCTAAATACGACATTGCCAGGGACGCCCGCGTCAATTGGGCTGCAATCCTTTTCTAGTTCCTCAAGCAACATACTCCTGCGCTTTGAATCGCCCGAAGGTGGCGCGAATGGGACGGAAATCCGCAACCGGGTATTTTCGGTTGGCACTGATGGAACCTTGACGCCGCAAACTATCAACTCCTCCGCCGATGATTACCTGGTGAATACGACCGCCAGCGGAAATCAGACTGGGGTTCGGAGCAATCGGCTTGCCAATGGCCAGTTTTTGCAGGTTTGGCAAAGTACCGACTCGGGTGATGGTTCGGGTACTGCGATTCGGGCGCGCTTCTCGGCTTCTGATGGCACGCCAACGGGAACCGATTTCATCTTCAACATCACCACAACCGGCGATCAGCGTTCACCGATCATCCTTGGTTTCAATGACGGTCGGCGGTTGGTCTGGTGGCATTCTTTTGAGAACGGCACCACGGATACCATCCGCGGACGTTGGGTGGACCATGATGGTACGCGCGTGGCCAGTGATTTTGTGATTACGACGCTACCAGACAATTCGGTGCCTGGCTTTACGCTGGCGCTTCTGGCGGACCAAAGCGTGGTCGCCGTTTACGGCGGCACCGGTGCCGGCGATGGCAGCGGGAGTGGTATACAGGCGACCCGCATCACCAGCCTGGGCGGGGCGCTCTTTCCCGCTGCGGGTATTCCGAATGAGTTGACGCTGCCCCCAGTACTGGCCAGCCCCTTCGATGATCCGTTGACTGAATATGATTGGGGCACTGCTGCCGCACAGATTTCACGCGGTATCACCAGCAGCAACCAGGGTTTCACCGCTGGTCTCGGAAATCCGCTTACCATAAGTTTTGCCTTCCGTGATACGTCAACAAATTTGCCCCCTATGACGACTGGCGCCTCTGGCTTTTCGCGCTTTACTGACACCCAGATTTCAGCGGCGCTTTATGCAATGCAGCAATGGCAAGACGTAGCCAATGTCACGCTCACCCGCGTCCAGGATTCGGGCAGCCAATACAGCAATAATGCACAATTTACCTTATGGAATTATACCGGTGCCACATCCGGCTCCGGCCCGGCCAATGCCTCAGGCTATGGGCAATGGCGAAGCGCAAGCGGCACATGGCAGAACTATGTCTACCTCAATGAACAAAAAACACTTGCAACGGCACCCACGAGCGAGAATGGCGGCCTTGAGTTCTACATGCACGAGATCGGCCATGCGCTCGGCTTGTCCCATCCAGGCCCCTATAACATCGGCGGCACCGGGACTTATACCGCCTATGCGCGGGACGCAATTTTTTTTGAGGACTCAGAACAATATAGCTTGATGAGCTATTTCAACGGAAATACGACTCACGCCTTTTTGGGCTCTGCCAACTCTGCCACCCCGATGCTCTACGATATCGGCGCCATCCAGCGCCTATACGGCGCCAATATGACAACCCGCACGGGCGACAATATCTATGGCTTTAACGCCAATGCGGGCCAGGCGTTTTCCATCACGCAGCCCGACCAGCAAACCGTCTTTTCCGTATGGGATGCAGGCGGGCGCGATGTTTTCGACTTCTCTGGCTATGATGAAACGCAATGGATCAATTTGAATGAGGAAGCTTTCTCCTCAGTCGGCGGCCTACGGAACAATATCTCGATCGCAAGGAACGTGACGATCGAGGATGCCTATGGCGGGTCAGGCGCCGATAGCATGCTGGGATCTGCGGCGGCCAATCTGCTGCGCGGCAATGCTGGGACCGATACTATTGATGGGGGTAGTGGCAATGACACTCTCGAAGGTGGCGATAGCAATGATTTCTACTTCGGCGTCACGGGCGATGACAGAATAACCGAAGTCGCTGGCGGTGGCGCGGATACGCTCATCGCCAATACCAGCCTTTCCATGCCAGAGAATATTGAAGTTGCCATTATTGCTTCGGGCGCGGTTGGCATCACCCTTACCGGAGGCACCGGGAATGATGTCATCACAGGCAATGAACTGCGCAACATCCTTTATGGTGGAATCGGCAATGATACGCTGAATGGCTTAGGCGGCGATGATGATATCTTTGGTGGAGAGGGTAATGACCATATCGTCGTTGGTGTCGGGGCCCAGTATATCGATGCGGGCGCTGGCGATGATGTCGTTCTTGTCGGCAATACCGATCTTGCCTCAATTCTGGCATTGTTCAGCCTTGCTTGAACCGTCCCAGATCGGGGCAGGCTTGTCGCCTACCCCGCCAGAAACGCCAAGACCGCCGCGTTGAAATCAGCCGGATTATCCGCCTGCACACTATGCGCGGCACGCTTGATGGTCGCGCGTTGAGCATTCGGCATGACGCCTTCCAGCGCATCCAGGATGCGCCCGAATTGCGGTTGGGATTGATCACCCCCCACCAGTAGTGTGCGCACGGCAATGCCCGCAGCTTCCGCCCGCGCATAGGGCTTGCGCTGCTCCTTGATCTGCCCAAGCAGGGTTGTCGCATTATCGCGATTGACGGTCTTCCGCGCCTCTGACCGCTTTGCCCAAGCACCCGGCCCGCCGGTATGTTCGGCCACAACCGTGAGGCCTTCTTCAATCTTGCCTTCTGCAATCAACGCCGCACCACGCGCAAAGGCCGATGCTTGATTACCCGCAGGCGGCGCACCACCCAGGCTTTCATCCAATTCGCCACCTGGTTCCAGCAACACAACCGATTCCAGCAATTCCGGATGATGCTGCGCCACACGAAACGCGATATGCCCACCGCGCGAATGGCCAATCAAATGCACGCGGCCCTTGCCAAGCCCACGAATGAAGCCCGCCACATCCGCCGTATGGCGCGCAATGGTGAAATCCCCGTCCTCGCGCCACTTATCCGGCCAGCAATGACGCAGGCTGATCGAAACCGCGTGATACTGCGCGCCAAAGGCTTCCATCTGCCCCGCGAAGGAACGCTGATCCCCCAAAGTGCCATGCACCATCACCACAGGCGTGCCACTGCCGGCTTCGGTATAGGCAATCGGATAACCATCAACGGTCAAAGTCGGCATCATACTCTCCTCAAGCGCCGCGCGCGGCGGCGATCAGCGCCTTGAAACGACGCACCACGGCGGGCAGCCCTTCAAAAACGCTCTGTGAAATCAGGAAATGCCCGATGGAGATTTCCGTCACCTCCTCCATCCGGGCGATATCGGTCACCGTCTCATAGGTCAGCCCATGCCCGGCATGGCAAAGCAAACCTGCCCGCCGTGCCGCAGCCACACCCGCCTGCAAGCGCACAAGTTGCGCTGGCCGATCCGCGACCGGCCCTTCGGCATAAGTGCCTGTGTGCAATTCTATCGCAGCCGCGCCAATCGCGGCCGCAGCTTCAATCTGCGCCGCATCGGCTTCGATGAAAATCGAAACACGCACATTGGCGGCGCGGAGCCGCGCCACGGCTTCCGGTAAAAACGGTCCGGCGCGCAGCACGTCCAAGCCGCCTTCCGTGGTCAGCTCCGCGCGTTTTTCCGGCACAATGCAGCAATAGGGCGGGCGGATGCGTTCCGCGAAAGCCACCATTTCCTCGGTCGCTGCCATTTCGAAATTGAGCGGTGCCGCAATCTCGGCGCGAATGCGCTCCACATCGCGGTCCTTGATGTGGCGGCGGTCTTCGCGAAGATGCACGGTAATGCCATCAGCACCGGCCTCCGCCGCAATGCGGGAAGCCTCCACCGGGCAAGGATGCAAGCCACCGCGCGCATTGCGCAGTGTCGCCACATGATCAACATTCACCGATAGATCGAGATGCTTCACGCCAAACCTCTTTTTTCAGCAAGCTGCCCAGCGAGCCTGATGGCCGCGATCAGCGAAGCGGGATCGGCCAGGCCCTTGCCGGCAATATCCAAAGCCGTGCCGTGATCCGGGCTGGTGCGGATGATGGAAAGCCCAAGCGTCACATTGACGCCGCCCGCCATATCAATGGTCTTGATCGGGATCAGCGCCTGGTCGTGATAAAGGCAAATCGCCGCGTCATAGCCAGGCCGCGCGAGCGCCGTGAACATGGTATCCGGCGGCATGGGGCCGCGCGCATCAATCCCTTCCGCGCGCAAGGCCGCGATAGCGGGCGCGATGATGTCAATTTCCTCGCGCCCCATGGTGCCGGCTTCCCCGGCATGGGGGTTCAAGCCTGCAATCGCCAGGCGCGGCGCGGCAATGCCGAAATCGCGCTTGAGCGCGGCATCCACGATGCGCGTGGTCTCCATAATCAGTGCCGGGTTCAGCCGCGCAATCGCCTTGGCTAGTGCTTCATGCACCGTCACCGGCACAACGCGGAGTTCTGGGCAGGCCAGCATCATCACTGGCGGCACGCCGGTGCCCGCCAATTCGCCTAGGAATTCCGTATGGCCCGGATGCGGAAAGCCGGCAGCGGTCAAGCTCGCCTTTTGGATCGGGTTGGTCACCACGCCAGCGGCGCGCCCAGATTTCGCGAAGGCCACCGCTTCCTCGATCGCGGAAATGACATTGCGGGCATGGGCAAGGTTCGGCCTGCCCGGCACCACCGGGGCAACAAGCGGGCGGTGCAGAATGGGCAGGGCATCTGCAAATGCCGCTATCGCGTCCTTGGGTTCGGTAATACGGGCAATCGGCACGCCAAAATCGCGTTCAGCGTCATCAATCAAGGCAAAACAAGGCCCGGATAACCGCAGCAAGCGCCAAGCCTGCGCGGTGATTTCCGAGCCAATGCCAGCCGGCTCGCCCATAGTCAGGATCAAAGGCTTCATCGGGTCAGTCTAGAGCAATACCTGCCCTGTTGGAATTATCGAATCCAATATTGCCTTGAAAGATATGAATTCTCGGAAGGCCTGGGGCCTTCCGAATGACGGCAAAAGGGAGTGCCCAACAGAAAAGCCTGACCCTTGGTGATCCTACTTTCAGTCTTCAAAGCGCTGAAAGCACGCAAGGCTTCAAGCCATCCAAAAAGCGCAAGATGAAATGGTCATCGTTTTGCAGGGCTTCCTGGTGCCGACTCGGGGAATTGAACCCCGGACCTACTGATTACGAATCAGTTGCTCTACCCCTGAGCTAAGTCGGCCCTGAAAACCTGTAGAAGCCTTCAAGACGGCCTATTAGCCCCAGCCAAGCCTTCGCACAACCATGCCCAGATTCGCACACTCTTGTGCCACCTGTCCCAGTGGGGGAGCCAAGCGGCGAGTGTCATGTTAGGCTGACAGCATGCGTGCCCGGATCATCATCCCTATTCTATTGGTTTTGCTCGCCCTCGCTGGCGCCTGGGTCTGGCGCGGCCTGCCGCCTTCCGTCGCCGTTGCCACCGCCACCACTGGCCCCGCCGTGCAGGCGGTTTACGCCACGGGCAATGTGGAACCGGTGCATTGGGCCAAGGTTGGCCCGGCGGTGCGTGCGCGTATCACTGCCGTTCTGGTCGAAGAAGGTGCGCGGGTTGCAGAAGGCCAACCGATGGCCAGGCTTGATGACCGTGAAGCCCAGCACCGGGCCGAAGAAGCCGAAGCCCGCGCCAATTTCGCCCAGGAAGATTTGGCCCGGGTGCGCACTTTGGTGGCCCGCGATGTCGCTTCCCGCGCCGCGCTGGATCGTGCCGAGGCCGAAGCCCGCGCCGTGCGCGCCGTGGCCGAAGCCGCGAAGCGCCGCCTTGATGATTACATCGTCCGCGCGCCCTCTGCCGGCCTGGTGCTGCGCCGCGATGCCGAGGTGGGGGAGGTGGTGGATACCCCCGCCGCACTTTTTTGGATTGGCGAACCAAAGCCGCTCCGCATCACCGCCGAGGTGGATGAGGAAGACATCGCCCAAATCCGCGAAGGCCAACGCGCCCTACTGCGCGCCGATGCCTTCGCGGGCCAAGTGCTGAATGCACGTGTGACGCAAATCACCCCCAAGGGTGATGCAACGCGCAAGGCCTATCGCGTGCGTCTGGCGCTGCCTGAAGACACGCCGCTGATGATCGGCATGACCGTCGAAGCGAATATCGTTTTGCGTGAAACCGCGAACGCCGTGCTTATTCCGCCGGCGGCCCTCCGCAGTGATCATGTGTTTGTCGCGCAAGGAGAAGTGGCGCGGCGACGCCAAGTGACGGTGGGCGTACAGGGCCCGCGCGCTGTTGAAATCCGCCAGGGTATTGCTGCGGGAGATGTCGTGGTGCTTGATCCACCGCAGGGCCTGAAGGATGGGCAGGCGATACGGCTCAGGCCATGAACCTGATCTTCGATCTGGCGCGCGGCATGCTTTCCCGCCGGCGCCGTCAGACCCTGGTTTCGGTGCTGGGCGTTGCCTTGGGTGTCGCTTTCTTCATCGCCATCGCCTCACTCATGCGCGGGTTTCAGACCTATTTCATCGAACAGGTGATTGATGTGCAACCGCACATCATCGTGAAGGATGAAACGCGCCGTCCGCTGCCGCAGGCGGTGGAGATTGCCCATCCTGATGGTGCGGTGGCGCTTTCCAGTGTGAAGCCAACGGAACGCGTGCGTGGCATTCGCGCCAGTGCCGAGAAAATGGCGATCTTGGAAGCCATCCCTGGCGTCTATTCATCGCCCATCCTCACGGGCCAGGCGCTGCTGCGCTATGGGTCGCGCGATGTTTCGGTTTCCATCACCGGGATTGAGCCCGCGCGCTATCGCCGCGTCTCAAACCTTGAAAAGGACTTGATCCAGGGCAGGCTTGAAGATTTGCGTAGCACC
>JAPLOJ010000248.1 GCA_026400795.1 Alphaproteobacteria bacterium | reverse complement strand
TGCGGTTTGAATGGCAGTTCGGCATCGCCGCCATCACCACGCTGATCCTGGATGCAACAAAAACCATCGGCTTCATGGTGCTGTTCGGTATTGAGTTCAACCTGACCACCGTCGCCGCGATCCTGACCATCATTGGCTTTTCGGCGAATGACAAGGTCGTTGTCTTCGACCGCATGCGCGAGAATTTGCGCAAGTTCAAAGCCATGCCGCTTGAGCAATTGGTTGATCTTTCCATCAATGAAACCATGAACCGCTCACTCGGCACGTCCATGACCTTGCTGCTGTCGGCGCTGCCCCTCGCCCTTTTCGGCGGCGATACGCTTTCAGGCTTTGCCTGGGTGATGGTGGTCGGCATTGTGATTTCGGCTGGGTCTTCGGTGTTTATCGCGGCGCCGATTGTGTTGTTCACCGGGCGCAACAGACTCCGCATGCCGGACGCTGCCCCACCGGGCAAGGCTGAGGGTGCGGCGGCACGCTAGAACCTGCCCGGGCAAAGCAGGTTTCCTCTGGCCGGAATGCTGTTACAGTTCCGACAACAGGATTGCCGACGGCAGGGGATAAGGGCGCGTGGCGCAGCGCGGAAAAAGCGGGCTTGGGGGAAAAGGGCAAAGCCGCAAGCTGCCCCCTCAGCCGCGCGCGAAAAACCTACCCGATCAGGAACAGGAATTACGCGCTGCCCTTTCCGGGCGCCTGCTGCTGCTCCGCTATCAACCCATCATCCGTTTGCGCAATGGTCATACCGCCGCTTTGGAAGGGCTGGTGCGCTGGCCGCGGCAGGAGGCGCTATTGCAAGCGGGCGCCTTTGTGCCCTTGGCGGAGAAGCTTGGCCTGGCGCTTGATCTGACCCATGCGGTGCTGGAACGCGTCGCGCATGATTGGCAAAGAACGCCCTCACCCAAGGGCGGGCTTGCGGTGAATATACCACTCAGTGTCCTCATGCTGCCGGAAATGCCCGCACGGCTTGCCGCGACTCTCCGCCAGCATGGCAAAAGGCGCGGCCCGCTTTTGCTGGAACTCACGGAAACCGAGGCCATCCGCGACCCATCGCGCCTGCGCCGGGTGATGTTGCGCCTCAAACGCCTTGGCATTCCTGTGCTACTTGATGATGTGACGCTGGGCGATCACCGCTGGCGGCTTGCGGGCCTGCCCTTTGCCGGGGTCAAGCTCGACCGCAGCCTGATCGAGGCTTTGCCGAACCAGATGCGCGCGCGGCATTTCCTGCGCCGCATCCTGACCGATTCCCACGCCAAGGGTCGCTATGTGATTGCCGAGGGCGTTTCAAACCCGTTGCTCCGCCGCACCACCCGGGGCCTCGGCGTGGATTTCGCGCAAGGCTACCTGCTCGGCCAGCCCGAACCGCCGCAGCAGAACCGCGGCGGCCAGACGCGCCTCAGCCCTGCCAGGCGCGGCGGTAGAGCGCCATGATCGCCTCCGCATCCGGCACCGCCGGGTTATTGGCCGGGCTGCCAGAACCCAAGGCCTGCGCCGCCATGGTGGGCAGCAAGCCATCCCATTTCGCCGCATCAATGCCGTAGGCCGCAGGTGTGGGCACCGCCAATTCGCGGTTGAGCGCGGAAAGCTCCTCAAGTAACTTCGCACCGGCGCTTTGGTCGCCCTCATCCCTGCCCGCCACGCCAATGGCGCGCGCCGCTTCGGCGTAGCGTGGCAAGGCAGCATTGAGCGAATAGGCGGTGACGGCCGGCAGCAGCATGGCGTTGGAAAGCCCATGCGGCACATGGAAATGCGCCCCGATTGGGCGCGACATGCCATGCACCAGCGCGACCGAGCTATTGCTGAAGGCAAGCCCCGCGAGGGTCGCGCCCTTCATCATCGCTTCCCGCGCCGCAGCGTTTTTCGGGTCCTGATAGACGGCGCGCAGATTGGGGCCGATCAGGCGCATGGCGCGCAAAGCATATTCATCCGATTCCGGATTGGCGCGGCGGGACACCAGGGCCTCCAGCGCATGGGTCAGGCTATCAATGCCCGTATCGGCAGTGGTGCGTGGCGGCACGCTGAAGGTCAGTTCGTAATCCACAATCGCGGCCAAGGGCAGCGCACCCAGCCCCGCGATCAGCATCTTCTCATCGGTTTCGGTATCGGTGATGACCGTGAAGCGCGTGGCCTCACTGCCCGTGCCGGCGGTGGTCGGGATGCAGATCACCGGCAGCGCGGCCTTATTGGCTTGGGCCGGCACCTTGAAGTCGCGCATTTTGGCGCCGGCGGGTGCGGCGGCCAGGATGGTCATGGCCTTGGCGGTATCCATCGGGCTGCCACCACCAAAACCGATCAGGCAATCATAATCGCTGGCCTGCATGGCAGTGACACCGCTGGCGATCACGGTATCAGTCGGGTCCGGCACGGTATCGCTGAAAATGCCATAGGCGATGCCACCCGCCTTCAGCGGCGCCAGCAGTTTTTCGACCGTGCCGGAAGACACCATCCAGGGATCGGTCACCACCAGCGGGCGCGACAGGCCCAATTGCGCCAGCACCGCCGCCGCTTGGCCGATAGACCCTCCGCCCATCATCAATAGGCGGGGTGAGACGAAGGAGGTGATCACTTCACGCCCCCTTCGCGGATCATATTGATGATGCCGGAGAAATCCTTATCGCCGCCGCCGCGTTCCAGATATTGCCGGAACAGGGACAGCGCATGCGCCCCGATGGGGGAAGCCGTGCCCATCTGTTCCACCGCTTCCTGCGCGAGGCCAAGATCCTTCGCCATCAACGCTGCTGCGAAACCCGGCTTGTAATCCCGATTGGCTGGGCTGGCCGGCACTGGTCCCGGCACCGGGCAATAGCTGGTGATGCGAAAGCCCCAGTTTTTCCGCAAGAACAAAGGCTTCCGAGGTGACAATCATGGTCGCTGCCAGCATCATATTATTGCAGAGCTTCACGCCCTGCCCGGCGCCAGCAACACCACAATGAATGACATTGCGCCCCATCTGCTTCAGGATGGGCTCCGCCCGGGCGAAATGCTCTGGCGTGCCGCCCACCATGAAGGTGAGCGTACCGGCCTCGGCCCCCATCGTCCCGCCCGAGACAGGTTCATCCACAAAGGCGCGGCCCGATTTTTCGGCGACATCGCGCGCGGTGGCGACATCAATGGTTGAACAGTCAATCAGCAGCGCATCCGGCGCCGTTGCTGCCGCCATAGCGCCCGCGCCAAGCCAGGCATCGCGCACATGCTGGCCCGCCGGCAGCATGGTGATGACATATTCCGCCCCGCGTGCCGCTTCCGCCGCATTGGCCGCCGCCTTGGCGCCGTTCGGCGTGACGGACGCAATAGCTGCGGGCACCAGGTCAAAAACCGTGACCTCATGCCCGGCCTTCAGCAAGTTGCGCACCATATGCGCGCCCATATTGCCAAGACCAACAAAGCCGATGCGTGCCATGGCTCGCTTCCTTTCCTGCAAATTCAACGGGTTTGGGGTTTAAGTGAAAGCCGCTTGGCGCTTTCACCGGAACGGCGGGCGGCAAGCCGCGCCAGGATATCTTGGGGCCAGGGCGCCACGCGCCGCTTAGTCAGGTCAATGCTGAGGTAAAGTACCTCGTTTTCTGCGACCTGCCAGCCTTCCTTGGCATGGAACATCAAGTGGCGGCAGAGCAGGCGCTTGTCATCAAAATCCAGCACCACGCTTTCGCAGGCGAGTGGCGCGCCTTCGCACACTTCGCGGATATAAGCCTGCCAGGATTCAGCCGCGAAAGTACCCATGCCGCGCGCGCGATAGTCGGGACCGAAACCAAGGTCGAGCCACTGCACATCGCAGGCCATGTCAAAGACAACAAGGTAATAGGCCAGATTCATATGGCCGTAGTGATCCACCCATGCGGGTTTCACCTCGGTCAGGATCGGGCGTTCGGTCATGCGCGGTGAAGATGGGGGCGGTTGCCCGCCCCCGCCCCAATCAGTGGATGTCTTCGG
>JAPLOJ010000352.1 GCA_026400795.1 Alphaproteobacteria bacterium | reverse complement strand
GCTGGATCGCGCCGCGCGGAAGAAGGCGCGGCAGGCAGTGGCGGAATTGCTGGCACTTCAGGATGGCATGGTGGCGCTGATCGCTGCCGATGGCACAACCCGCTTGGTGCCGGCGACGTCCGTGGAAGCGGGGCAAGAAGTGCAGATCGCGGCGGGTGAGACCTTGCGTCTGGATGGGCAGGCCAGTGTTGATACCCTGCTGGATACAGCAGCCATAACCGGTGAAAGCCTGCCGCGCGGTTTCGCGGCAGGTGTCGCTTTGCCAGCGGGCGCGGTGAATATGGGCGCGCCCTTCACACTGGACGTAACAGCGCCAGCGCGTGATGGCTCCCTTGCCGCTATGGCGCGGTTGTTGGAAGCGGCAGAACAATCCAAGGGCCGCTTTGTTTCCATCGCGGATCGTGCGGCGCGGTTTTATGTGCCGATTGCCCATGCAATTGCCGTCGCAACTTTCCTGCTGTGGTGGCTGGGTTTTGGCGCGCTGTGGCAGGAAGCCCTGGTGAATGCGGTTTGCGTGCTGCTGATCACCTGCCCCTGCGGCTTGGCGATTGCGGTGCCGGCGGTGCAGGTGGTGGCGAATGGCGCCTTGTTCAAACGCGGCGTGCTGGTTGCCTCACCAACCGCGCTGGAACGTTTGGCCACGGCGGATTGTGCCGTGCTGGACAAGACCGGCACATTGACCGAAGGCCGCCCGGTACTGATCCCGGAAGGCCAGGACCCGCAAACATTGCGCGCGGCGGCAGGCATGGCGCGCGCCTCGCGCCACCCCTTGGCCAAGGCACTGGTGCGCGCCTGTCCCGAAGCGCCCTTGATGCAAGGCACGCGCGAAATACCGGGGCAGGGTTTGGAAATCGGCGCGGTGCGTTTGGGTTCAGCGGTGTTTTGCGATGTCGCGGGTGTCAGCGATGGCATGGTGCTGGTGTTTCGCGCCAGCGCCGATGCAACGCCGGTGATCTTCCGCTTCGCTGATCGGCTGCGCGCGGATGCGCCGCAAGCGGCTGTTGATCTGAAGGCGCTTGGTCTGCCGGTTGAATTGCTTTCTGGCGATGGTCCGGGCGCGGTTGCCTCCGCCGCGATCGCTTCCGGCGTTGCAACCTGGCGGGCCGAGGCTGATCCACACGCCAAGGCCGCTTACATCGAAAGCCTGAAGGCCGCAGGCCGGAAGCCGCTGATGGTGGGCGATGGCATCAATGATGCCGCTGCCCTTGCCGCCGCGCATGTCTCCGCCAGCCCTGCGGGCGCCACGGACCTTGCGCAAACCACCGCCGATGTTGTCTTGCAACGCGAAGGCTTGGCGGTGTTGCCGGAAGCGATCCGCATCGCGCGCCGCGCACAAATTCTGGCGCGGCAGAATATAGGCTTTTCGCTTGCCTATAATGTCATTGCCGTGCCCGCCGCCATTGCCGGGCTGGTCAATCCGCTGATCGCGGCGCTGGTGATGGCTTCATCATCCCTCATTGTCATTGGCAATGCTTTGCGCGCGGGGAGGGGATAGACCATGGAAGCTTTGATCCTGCTGGTGCCGGTTTCGCTGCTGCTCGGCGCGCTTGGCCTGATTGGTTTTCTCTGGGCGCTGCGTTCGCGCCAATATGACGATCTGGAAGGCGCCGCCGCCCGGATCCTGTTTGACGATCAACCTGGAAAGGACCCACCGCCATGACCGGTGCCCGCGTTTTCTTCCTCGCTCTTTACGGCCTGCTTGCGCTGCTCGGCCTTTTCACCGCCGCGGCGGCGCAGGATATCGGCATGAGCATTTTCGGCTTCGGGCTGATCGGCTTGGGGGTGCTTTGCATCTTCCACACCATCAAGTCGCATTTTGATCACGCCGAGACCAATCACTAAGCCTTCACAAAGCGATTGGCATTCGTCCCGCCAGTCGCCACAATAGGCCCCATGGGAAGCATCATCCGGCCAGAGGCCACGCTAGAAGAACGTTGGGAAGCCCGCACAGGCCCTGTGCTGCTCACGGGGACACACGCGCTGGTGCGCCTGCCCATGCTGCGTCAGGAAATGGATGCCGCGCAGGGCTTTCGTACCGGGGGTTTTATTTCCGGCTATCGCGGATCGCCCCTCGGTGCCTTTGACCGGGAATTGGCGCGCCAGGCGGAACGGCTCCGCGCGCATGATGTGGTGTTCCAGCCTGGGTTGAATGAGGATTTGGCCGCGACCGCTATTTGGGGCTCGCAGCAGGTGCATCTGACACCCGGGGCGCGCTTGGATGGTGTTTTCGGCATTTGGTATGGCAAGGGGCCGGGGGTGGATCGTTCCGGCGATGTGCTGCGCCATGCCAATTCCGCCGGCAGTGCGCCGCTGGGTGGGGTGCTGGCGCTGGCGGGGGATGATCCTTCGTCCAAATCCTCCACGATCACGTCAGGCTGCGAATATGCCTTCATGGATCTGGAAATCCCCATGCTGGACCCCGCCGATGTGGGCGAGGTGTTGGAATATGGGCTGAAGGGTATCGCGCTCAGCCGTTACGCCGGCACTTGGGTTGGTATGAAATGCGTGGCCGACACCATGGATGCGACCATGACGGTGATGCTGGACCCCGCACTTTACGCCACACGCGAACCTCAGGGCATGGCAAGCGTACCCGATGGCGTGCATATCCGCGCCACTGATACACCTATGTTGCAGGAAGAACGCCTGCGCCATGTGAAGCTGCCGCGCGCCAATGCCTTCGCGCGGACCAATGGCATTGACCGCATGGTGTTGGATAGCCCGGATGCGCGTTTCGGCATCGCCGTGCGCGGCAAGGCTTTTACTGTTTTGCGTCAGGCTTTGGCTGAGGCCGGCATTTCCGAGGATTTCGCCCGCGCCCAAGGTTTGCGCATTTGGAAGGTGGGCCTGGCTTGGCCCTTGGATGCCGATGCCGCGCGCGGTTTTGCCGAAGGGCTTGATGAAATTCTGGTGATCGAAGATCGCCGGTCCTTCCTGGAATGGCAGCTGCGCGATGCGCTGTTTCACATGGATCGCCGCCCGCGCATTACCGGCAAGCGTGACGAAGCCGGGCGGCCTTTGCTGTCTGATTTGAGTGAGCTTGATTCTGCGCAGATTCTGCGCGCGCTATTTGCCCGCTTGCCGCATGCCTTTCGCACCAATGCGCTGATAGCGCGCATGGCGGCGCTGCAAGCCCTGGCCGAAGGCGATCAAGCGCCGGTGCATGGGCGCGACCCGTATTTCTGCCCCGGCTGCCCGCACAACACCTCAACCCGCGTGCCGGAAGGCAGCCGCGCCTTGGCCGGCATTGGCTGCCATTACCTCGCGCGCTTCATGAACCGCGATACGGATTTCTTCTGCCAAATGGGCGGCGAGGGTTCCGCCTGGATTGGGCAGGAACATTTCACCAGCCAGGAACATATTTTTGCTAATATGGGCGATGGCACCTATGCCCATTCCGGCAGTCTTTCCGTGCGCTTCGCTGTCGCCGCCAAGGCCAATATCACTTTCAAGATTCTGGTGAATAGCGCGGTTGCCATGACCGGTGGCCAAACTCCGGAAGGCGAGATTGATGTACCCCACATCGCCGCGCAATTGCATGGCGAAGGTGTGGGGCGGATTGAGGTTGTCTCCGATGATCCGGACCGGCATCGCGGCGATCCGCTGATCCCTTCAACGGTTGGCTTTCATCATCGTTCGCGGCTTGATGCCGTGCAGAAGGAATTGCGCGCGGTGAAGGGTGTCACCGCCATCATCTATGATCAGGAATGCGCAACGGAACGGCGCCGCAAGCGGAAGCGCGATTTGGCGCCGCGTGCCAATCGCCGCATCGCGATCAATCCCCGCATTTGTGAGGATTGCGGCGATTGCTCCCGCGCATCGAATTGCCTGGCGGTGGAGCCGATTGAAACGCCTTTCGGGCGGAAGCGCCGCATTGATCAATCTGCCTGCAATCAGGATTTTTCCTGCGTGGAGGGTTTTTGCCCATCCTTTGTCAGCCTGATTGGCGCGGATCCGGCGCGCCCTGCGGCGATCACGCTGCCGCCTTTGCCGCCCGAACCAAGCCTGCCCGCCATTCAAGGTGAGGCATGGAATCTGCTGATCGCCGGTGTGGGTGGGCAGGGCGTGTCTTCCATGGCGGCCATTCTGGCTCAGGCCGCGCATTTGGAAGGGCGGCCTGTGCGCACGCTGGATTTCTTGGGCCTCGCGCAAAAGGGTGGCGGTGTTTACGCGCAGTTGCGCATTGGCCCGGTGGGTGCGGCAGCGGATCAATTATCCGGCGCGCGCATCGCCGCCGGTGAGGCAGATTTGCTGCTGGCTGCCGATATGGTGGTGGCGCATGGCCGCACCGCACGGCCCTTGCTTGGCCCCGCGCGCAGCATGGCGATTGTGAATGCGGATCTTTCGCCCACCGCGCAATTCGTGAAGGATACTGAAACGCGCTATGAAAACGGCGCCATGCTGCAAAGCCTGGGTGCGGCGTGCCGCGAAGCGCTCACCATTCCGGCGCTTTCCCGTGTTGAGCGTGATTTGGGCGATGCGATCTACCTCAACCCTTTCATGCTGGGCTTTGCCTGGCAGCGTGGGCTTGTGCCGCTTTCGGCTGAGGCAATCCTGCGCGCCATCGAATTGAATGGTGCAGCGGTGGAGCGCAACAAGAACGCCTTCGCGCTGGGCCGCATCGCCGCGACGGAAACCCCCGAAACACCGCGCGGGCCGGTAACTTTGGATAAGATGATTGCGTGTTTCACTGAAGAACTGCAAGCCTATCAATCTATGCGCTATGCGCGGCGCTATCAGGATTTTGTGGCACGCATCCGTACTGCGGAAGCAGCTGCGGTTCCCGGCGAGGAAAGGCTGACCCGCGCCGTGGCGCGGCAGTTTTATCGCCTCATGGCCTATAAGGATGAATATGAAGTCGCGCGGCTGCATAG
>JAPLOJ010000397.1 GCA_026400795.1 Alphaproteobacteria bacterium | reverse complement strand
TGACGCGTGTTCTCGCTGAAGGCGGCGCGGGGTTGGCGGCGGCGTTGCTCCGGCAGGGTCTGGTGGACCGGCTGGCCTGGTTTCACGCCCCCGCCGTGATGGGTGGCGATGGGCATCCGGCAACTGAGGGCTTGCGTCTTGCCGCGCTCAGCGCCATGCCTCGTTTTCGTCGCACGGCCCTGAGGGCGCTTGGCGATGATATGCTCTCTGAATTCGAACGCATCGAGGATTAGCGCCATGTTCACCGGTATCGTCACGGCCCTTGGCACGGTCAGAGAGGTGCAGCCGATCGGCGGCGGGCATGATCTGCGCCTGGTGATGGGCGTGGCCCCCGATTTCCTGCTGCAACCAACGCCGGCCGTCCTTGGCGCTTCCATTTGCTGTTCGGGCGTTTGCCTGACGGTGGTGCAGTTGTCAGCGGATTCCTTCAGCGTGGATGCCTCGGCTGAGACAGTGGCGAAAACCACTTTGGGCGGCTGGAAGAAAGGCTCCAAGGTCAATCTGGAACGCGCGCTCAAGCTCGGGGATGAATTGGGCGGGCATTTGGTCTCGGGCCATGTGGATGGCGTGGCGGAGGTGATTTCCGCGACGCCCGAAAATGCCTCGGTCCGCTGGCGCTTCCGCGCGCCGGAGGCTTTGGCGCCTTTCATCGCGTCCAAGGGATCGGTCGCACTTGATGGCGTTTCACTGACCGTGAATGAGGTTGACGGCGCGACATTCGGCGTCAACATCATCCCCCATACCGCCGCGATGACGGGCTTTGGCACGCTGCAGCCCGGTGATCGCGTCAATATCGAAATAGACACGCTGGCCCGTTACGTCGCCCGCATGCTGGAGTTCAGGGCATGACTTCCCAAACGGCGGAAACCGCCATCCGCACTTCCTTCGCTGACTTCATCTCGCCGACCGAGGAATTGCTGGAAGAAGCGCGCCGCGGGCGCATGTTCATCCTGGTGGATGATGAAGACCGCGAGAATGAGGGCGATCTGGTGATCCCCGCGCAATTCGCGACCCCGGATGCGATCAATTTCATGGCGCGTTATGCGCGCGGCTTGATCTGCCTTTCCATGACGCGTGCGCGCGTGGACCAGCTGGGCCTGCCGCTGATGGCGCAATCCAATGGCACGCGGCATCAAACCGCCTTCACCGTTTCCATTGAAGCGCGCGATGGTGTGACCACGGGCATTTCTGCCGCTGATCGCGCGCGGACCGTCGCGGTTGCAATCAATCCTGAAGTGGGGCGGGAACATATCGTGACGCCCGGCCATGTCTTTCCGCTGGTGGCGCGGGAAGGGGGCACGCTGGTGCGTGCAGGGCATACGGAAGCGGCGGTGGATTTTGCGCGTCTTGCGGGGCTCAATCCCTCCGGCGTGATTTGTGAGATCATGAATGATGACGGCACCATGGCGCGCATGCCGGATTTGGTGGCCTTCGCGCAGCATCATGGGCTGAAGCTTGGCACCATTGCCGATC
The DNA here is from genome assembly GCA_026400795.1 of Alphaproteobacteria bacterium. GTDB lineage: Bacteria > Pseudomonadota > Alphaproteobacteria > Acetobacterales > Acetobacteraceae > Neoroseomonas. The sequence continues at coordinate 7,010 of JAPLOJ010000397.1, read as the reverse complement.
TGATCGGGCATCGGCGCCGGACGGAAAAGCTGGTGCGCCGCGTACAGGAAGGCGAGGTTGAGCAGGCGATTGGCGGCACCTGGCGCGCCATTGTCTATGAAAGCACTGCTGCCTCCGGGGAACATCTGGCGCTGGTGAAGGGTGATGTCAGCACCGATGCGCCGGTGCTGGTGCGCATGCATGCGGCGTCTCTGTTCCGCGAAATTGTCTCGGGCCGCGGGCTTGGCGATTTGCATGCGGCGATGCGCATGATTGATGCGGCAGGGCGTGGCGTGGTGGTGCTGCTGCGCGACCCTCGGCCCGATGCGCTTTCCATTCGCCTGAAGCGCGGCGCCACGAATGCGATTGCGCCGGAAATCCGCGATTACGGCATTGGCGCGCAGATCCTGGAAGATCTTGGCGTGAAGCGCATCATTCGGCTTTCGAATAATCCACGCCCGCTGATTGGGCTGGAAGGTTACGGGCTACAAGTGCTGGAAACTCGGCCTCTTCCTTCGGAGAAAACGCCATGAGCACAATTAATTCGCCGACACGGGGCCGTGCGCATCTTGCCGGCGATGCGCCGCGCATTCTGGTGATCCAGGCGCCCTATTACCGCAATGTTGTCGAAGGCATGCGCCTTGGCGCCATGGCGGTGTTTCAGGATTTGAAGGCCGAGGTTGAAACCGTGGATGTCGCGGGCGGTTTTGAATTGCCGGCGGCGCTGCGGATGGCAATGAAGGCCCGGCGCCGCTGGGATGGTTATTTGCTGCTGGGCTGTGTGGTGAAGGGTGAGACGGATCACTACACCTTCATCTGTGATGCCATCTGCAAGGGTGTGATGGATATCGCGGTGGAAAGCGGTGCGCCGATTGGCTTTGGCTTGCTAACGGTGGACAGTCTGGCGCAGGCGGAAGCGCGTTCACGCCCTGATCGCATGAACAAGGGCATTGAAGCCGCGCATGCGCTTGTCGCGCAAATCGCCGTGGCGCGGAGCTGGGGGCTGGCATGAAAGCCGAAAGGCGCGCGTCTGCGCGCCCACGTACCGGCGCCCGCGTTGCCGCGGTGCAGGCGCTATTCCAAAGTGAACATACGGGTGAGAGTGTTGAGACCGTCGCGGATCAATTCATCCGCCATCGTATTGGCGCGCCCGCCGGCGCGATTGAATTTGAAGAAGGCGGCGTGCCGGAAGCGCATATTCCGCTATTCCAGGCGATCCTGAAGCAGGTGGCGGCGCATGCCGAAGTGGCCGATGCCGCGATCATGGATTGCCTGCAAAAGGGATGGACTCTGGACCGGTTGGACCCTGTGCTGCGCGCGTTGTTGCGCGCTGCGACCGGCGAATTGATGCAGGCGCATGAACCACCGGCGCGGGTTGTGATCAACGAATATCTGGATATCGCGGCGGGTTTTCTGGATGAGGAAGCAACCCGCTACGCCAATGGCATGTTGGATACGCTGGCGCATCGGCTACGCCCGGCGGATTTCGCACCGGGCGCCTGAAGCGCGCCATGGGCCTGCCCCGCGAATTCGCCCTGATCGCGCGGCATTTCCGCCCGCTGGCGGGTGATGGCGCGCTGGATCTGAGTGACGATGCCGCGCTGCTGACACCGCCCGCCGGGCAGCAATTGGTGCTGGCGGCGGATGCGCTGGTGGAAGGCGTTCATTTCCTGCCCGATGATCCGCCCGGCATGATCGCGCGCAAATTGCTGCGGGTGAATCTGTCTGACCTTGCGGCGATGGGGGCCGCGCCACTGGGTTATTTGATGACCACGGCCTTTACGCGCGGCACGCCGGATGGATGGATTGCGGATTTCGTCGCGGGCCTTGCCGAAGATCAGCAGCGTTTCGGCATCACGGTGCTGGGCGGCGATACGGTGGCAACGCCTGGCCCTGCCTGTTTTTCGCTGACCATTATCGGGACTGTGCCGCCGGGGCAGGCCTTGCATCGGCGCGGTGCGCGGATTGGCGATGATGTGTGGGTTTCTGGCAGTATTGGCGATGGTGCGCTCGGCTTGCGGGTATTGCAGGGAAGCCTGGCGGCGGATGCGGAAGGCCATTTGGCGCGGCGGTATCACTTGCCGGAGCCTCGCTTGGCGCTTGGCCAGGGGCTGCGCGGCGTGGCGCGGGCGGCGATGGATGTCTCGGATGGGTTGGTGCAGGATTTGGGGCATCTCTGTCGCGCGGCGGGGTGTGGGGCAGAGATTATCGCTGATGCTGTGCCGCTTTCCGCCGCTGCACGCGCCGCGCTTGCTGCCGATGCCGCGCTGCTGCCGCTGATCCTGACTGGCGGCGATGATTACGAATTGCTGTTTGCCGCTGCGCCCGAAGATGCGGAAGCCGTGCAGGCCGCCAGCGTGAAGGCCGGCGTGCCGGTGGCGAGGCTTGGACGCCTCATCGCCGGTGAGGGCGTTGTGGTGCGCGATGCGTCAGGCGCCACCATTATGCTACCCCATGGCGGCTGGAGTCACTTTTGATTTGACTCACTTATCCGTCTGCCTTGGCGCGTAACCGCCGCGTAATTGCAGCACCCGCAGCGCGCCAGATTCCTTCGGCGCAGTTCATTTTTTTGTAATGAAAAAATCATGTTTGAAACGACATGCGTACCGCGCCTTGAGAAGGCAGTCTCTTCATCAGGCTGTCGCTATAGTGAAACGAGGCAGTCTCCATTTTTTTCGATACGTAACGACTTGCATGTATGTCCGGGTGCAGCCTATAAAAGCTCTCTGCAACATTTATAGGGAGGCTCGAATGATCCGTCGCCTATTTCTCGCCCTGCCGCTGCTCGCAGCCATCGGCGCCGGCTCGGCCCACGCCCAGCAATGCGACACGCGCTTCAACTTCCACAACCGTTCGAGCACCACGGTCGTCGAGTTTTATTTTGACCGCTCGAGTAGACCAGATTTTACACGTGACGAACTCGGCGCCGGAACCTTGCCCGCCGGCCAGACCAAGAGCTTCGCTGCCAGCTATTCCGGCCTCTACGATTTCCGGGCCGTGCTGCAGAACGGCCGCCGTGTCGATTTGTTCCGGGTCGACATCTGCCGTGTCACAGACGTCACCCTCACTGATGCCGGAATGACTGCCCAATAAGCTATCCGCTGGATGATGCTGAGCGGCGCGGTGGTTCTTGCCGAGCCGCTTTCGCGCCGGTCCGCTGTGACCGGTGAAAAAATGTCCGCGCCAGATTAGCCCGATGGGGAAGCGCAGACATTTGCTGTGTTATGAATTTGTCGCATTTTCCGAGTAGCCAAGTGATTCCACTTGGCTTGAAAATACTCTACCTATCCTTCTGCCCTGCTTGATAAGCCCCGCCATCCGTCGGGCGCAGCGCTTCGAACATTTCCGTCACCGCCGCGTAATCGCGGTACCCGCAACGCGCGAGCGGCTGCGCCTTGGCCGTGTCAAACCGGCCATTGGTGATATAGGCTTCATCGATGTGAACGCCGACCACCTGGCCGATGATGATCCAGCCCTTGACTGGCGCGCCATGCATATCCTGCAATTGCATGGAATGCGTCACCTTGCATTCCAGCGCGGCCGGGGAGGCTGCGACGCGCGGAGCCTTCACCACGCGGCAGGGCGCAGTGGCGAGCCCCGCTGCTTCGAATTCACTGATACCTTCGCCAAGCGCATCGGATGAGATGTTCATCGCATCGAATAGCGGCTGGGTACAAAGGTTGAAGACGAATTCCCCCGTGGCAATGGCATTGGCGGCGCTGTGCTTCATGCTTTCGCTGGTGAAGGCCAACATGGGCGGGCTGGAATGCACGGCGTTGAAAAAGCTATAGGGCGCCAGATTGGGTCGGCCTTGCTGATCCAGGCTGGAAATCCAGCCGATTGGGCGCGGCGCGATAATGGCCTTGAAGGGGTCATGCGGCAGGCCATGGCCCAGATGCGGTTCGTAGAACATGCGAAAGCCTTTCGTGCGGTTGCACCTGCTGTAACCCTGGCGGCGGATTGAGGGAAGGACGACGCTTTCCGGCCTATCCCTGCAACCGGCTTGGGTGCAAAGGGGGGCGATGAATCCGAAACTCATCCTTGGCCTAGCCTTTGGCTTTGCCTCCGCCCTGATCTGGGGCGGCCATGCGGTGGTGGCGCGCCCCGTTTTGGCGGATGGCAGCTTCGGCAGCTTTGACCTGGCGGCGTTTCGCTACGGTGTTGGCATGATGGCGCTGCTGCCCTTTGCCTGGGCCGCGCGGGCGACGCTGCTGCGGCTTGGGCTCAAGCGTATCCTGTTGCTGGCCCTGTTTGGCGGCGCGCCCAATCTGATGCTGTTCCTGGTGGCGCTGGTCTATGCGCCGGCATCGCATGGCGGCACCATTGCGCCCATGACGGCGCCCATTGTCGGTGCGATCCTGGCGATACCCTTGTTGAAGGAATGGCCCACACAAGGCCGGGCGCTGGCGCTCGGTGCCATGGTGATGGGGGTTCTGATGATTGGCTGGGATGGCGTGATGGGGGATTACCCAGGCGCCTGGCGGGGCGATTTGCTGCTGATGGCATCCGGCGCCACTTGGGCGGTGTTCACGCTGCTGCTGCGCCGCTGGCAGGTGCCGGCGATCCCCGCCACTGCGGCCATCACCATTGTCTCGGGCCTGGCCATCCTGCCCTTCTGGCTGCCGCTGCGCGCGGCCGAGGTCTTTGCCATGCCGGCGGGGCTCGTGCTGTTCCACCTGATCGCTCAGGGCCTGGTGCTTGGCTGTGTGGCGATGTTCTTCTTCGCCCGCGCGGTGGAGCTTTTGGGGGCGACGCGCGCGGCCACGCTTTCCGTCATGGTGCCGGTGGTGGCGCTGCTGCTGGCGGGGCTTTGGTTGCGCGAACCGCTTTCGCTGCTGCAAATTCTGGGGGCGGGCTTGGCCGTTGCCGGGATGCTCGCCGCGGTGCTGTTCACCGGAAGGAAAAGTGCATGAATGCCGTCTCAACGCCTATGCCGCCGAGCCTTTGGGCCGCCACTGCGCCCGCGCCGCCGGCGACAGAACCGCTGATGGGTGAAGCGCGCACCGGCGTTGCCGTGGTGGGCGCGGGCTTCACGGGGCTATCGGCAGCGCTGCATTTGGCCGAAGCCGGCGTGCCGGTCACGGTGCTAGAAGGGGCAGAAATCGGCTGGGGCGCTTCCGGGCGCAATAACGGCCAGGTGATTCCCAATATGTCGCGCCTTGATCCCGATGCCATTGTGGCGAGTGTCGCGCGTGAGCATGGCGGGCGCGACAAGGGCGAAGAATTGGTTGGCCTCATCCGCGACAGTGCATCCTTGGTGTTTGACCTGATCCGCAAGCACGGCATCGAGGCCGAGGCAGTTCAAAACGGCTGGATCCAGCCGGCGCATCGGGCTTCACGCATGAAGGTAGCGGCATCGCGCGTGGAACAATGGGGCCGCCGCGGTGCGCCGGTGCGCATGGTGGATCGCGCGGAAATGGCCTCCCTCGCCGGCACGGATTACTGGCATGGCGGGTGGGAGAATAAGACCGGCGGGCGGATCAATCCGCTGGGCTATGCGCGCGGCCTGGCAGCGGCGGCGATGCGTGCGGGGGCGGTGGTGCATACCGGAAGCCCGGTGCGCGCCATCAGGCAGGTGCCGGGCGGTTGGGCGGTGGAAACGCCGCGCGGGGTTTTGCACGCCGAACGCGTGATCATCGCAACCCATGCCTATACCGGGGATTTCTGGCCGGGGCTGAAGCACAGCATTGTGCCGGTGCGGTCGTATCAGATGGGTACTTCGGTACTGTCCGATAATGTGCGCAAATCCATCCTGCCGCAGGGGCATGCGCTTTCAGACACACAGGGCGATCTGTATTTCTATCGCTTCGATGCGAATGGCCGGCTGGTGACGGGTGGCGGCTTGATTGTGCCCTTTGGCTGGGAAGGGCGCATCCGGTCGCGCATCACGGAACGGGTGAAGCGCGTTTTTCCGCAAATTGGCGATGTGCAATTCGATTACATCTGGTGGGGCTATGTGGCCGCGACCGATGATAAGATGCCTCATGTTTATGAATTGGCGCCTGGCGTGCTGACCTGGACCGGCTGCAATGGCCGCGGTGTGGCTTTGGCGACCGCACTCGGGCGTGAATTGGCCAAGGCGAGCAATGGCACGGCCTTGGCCGATATTGCCGCACCGGTCGAGAAAAAGCTCCGCCGCATTGCCGGGCATGAATTCCGCGCCTTTGGCATTGCCTGGACCATGGCGCAGAATCGCCTGCGTGATGGGCGGGATTGAAGGTTTGGCGGTTTTCCGCCGCTGCTGGTAATAGGGTTTCCGAAAAAGCGGCCTTCGCGCCGCGAGAAAATTGCTGGTTGGAGAATAGGCCAATGACACCGCCGCTTGATGCCGCCGCCCCGGCGCGCCCGGAAAATTTCCGCTATTCACCCATGTTCCCGCTGGGCGCCGACACTACTCCCTGGCGCAAGCTGCCGATTGATGGCACCTCGACCATGCAGGTGGATGGCAAGACCGTTTTGAAGGTGAAGCCCGCCGCGCTGGAAGCGCTTGCCTTCCAGGCCTGCAAGGATGTGTCCCACCTGTTGCGCCCGGCGCATCTGGCGCAGCTTGCGAAAATTCTGCAGGACCCGGAAGCGAGTGCGAATGATCGTTTTGTCGCGCTGGATCTACTGAAGAATGCCAATATCGCCGCCGGCGGTGTTTTGCCGATGTGCCAGGATACCGGCACCGCAATTGTCTTCGGCAAAAAGGGCCAGCGCGTTTGGGTGGAAGGCGATGAGGAAGAGGCGCTGTCTTACGGCGTGCATCGCACCTATACGGAAACCAATCTGCGCTATTCGCAAATGGCGCCGATCACGATGTATGAGGAAAAGAACACCGGCAATAATCTGCCCGTCGAGTTTTCCATCATGGCGCAGCCCGGCGACCACCACGCCGATGAACTGCATCTGATGTTCGTGCTGAAGGGTGGCGGTTCCGCCAATAAGACCTTCCTGTTTCAGCAAACCCGCGCCGTGCTGAACAAGCCCAAGCTGCTGGCGTTTTTGGAAGAAAAGATCAAGACGCTCGGCACCAGTGCCTGCCCGCCCTA
>JAPLOJ010000183.1 GCA_026400795.1 Alphaproteobacteria bacterium | reverse complement strand
CCTGTTCCGGTTCAAGCCGCAGCTTGACGCGCATATGCAAAGGACTGGTCGAGACAAAAGTATGTATCCGCTTGCGCGCCGCCGGCTTCACCGCCTCAGCCGCCCGCAGAATATCGGCCGGCGCCGTGCGCGACAGGCCACAAACCACCGGCCCATCCTTGGAAAAACGCTGCGCAATAGACAGCACACTCTCAAAATCCCCGGGCGAGGCAATGGGGAAGCCCGCTTCCATCACATCAATCCCCAATTCCGCCAGCGCTTCCGCCATGCGGAGCTTTTCCTGGAGGTTCATGGAAAAACCAGGAGACTGTTCACCATCGCGGAGCGTCGTGTCGAACATGATGATGCGGTTATCGGCGAGCTTGCCGAAAGAAGGATGCGTTATGGCCATGATAGGGTTTTCCCTGGGCAATCAATGGGTTGCGTGGTCAAATAAGGCTTCCCCTGAACGATGCCCGCCGCGCGCGGCAGGCCTTCACGCCCAGGGGCGAATAAGTCGAAGCCCAAGTAGCGCGCAGGCGGCAGCAGGGGCGAAAACCCCATGATCCAGGCCGAAGCGACGCGAAACCTCACGCATGAGGGCAGAATAGGGGGGGAGGGGGAGGGAAGGCAAGGGGTTTTGCTGGAATGAGGGATCAGGAAGGGCTTTGCCCTCCCTGAAACCCACCCACCAAAGGCCCGAGGCCTTTGGAAACCGAGTTTTGAAGAGGCGCCTATCGGTTGGCGAAGTACTCTTTCACGGCAATTGCCTTACAGAGGCCACCGTCAGAACCGGGCGCGGACCGCATGGAAGCGGGTTTGATGGCGTTGCGACACAACCCTCAAGCACGAAAGGCAAGGTAGCCCGACCGGCATCCCTGAACGCTTCCACCGCACCCTGCTTGACGAGTATTTCCGGGTCGAGGGACGGCGCACCTGGTTTGAAGCCATCGAGGAGATGCAGGCGGTGCTGGATGAATACCTCGGGGGCTACAACACCGGGCGGCCCCATCAGGGGCGCGGCATGAATGGGCGCACGCCCATCCACACATTCACCGGGGCTATACCAAAAGCCAGCAACACGGAGTTGACCAGTCAGACGAAATCTACCAAACTCGTCCTTAGGCGACGTTACTCTTATCGCTGTCAAACCAAAGCAGATATCATAGCTGATCAGGCTTTAGGCAAGTGAATATGAAATTTGTAAAAAACTCTTCGTCGAAACCCTAAAAAATCGGAAGAATTGCCTTTCCTGCGCCCAAGAAAATCGCTAACAACCTTGGTGAGAAATCTAAAAATGTGTCCCAGCGAAAGTCGTACAAGCCATGCCGCCGTCCGAGGAAGACACCACTTTCAAAGCTGATGTTCTGGGTCGCCTGGACCATCTTATCTTCCTTCAGCGTGCATCGCTTATGGGTCCAGAGAAAATCTTTAAATTTCTTTACCAGGATGAAGAAATTACCTTTCACCTTCCTTTCGTTACAACTGACCTGATACAGCGTACGATTTTCCGAACAAATTCGTTTTGGGAAGTGAATATACTAGAAAAATTTCGTCGGTTTGTCCCTCCTTCGGCCGTAATTTTGGATGCTGGAGCGAACATCGGTAATCACACGATCTTTTTTTCAAAGATATGTGGCGCAAAAAAGATTTTTGCCTTCGAACCCCTCCGTGAATCCTTCAGAATGCTTCTACGAAACGTTGATCTAAACGGAAGAAATCATATTGAATGCTTTAACCTGGCGCTCGGGGCCACGCAGGGAAAAGCCAGCCTACTCAGATATAGAGGTGTAAACATTGGTGGGACACATTTGATTTCGAATGCCGCCGGTCGCTATCAACTTGTATCATTGGATAGCTTTAATTTTGAACAACTTGACGTAATCAAATTGGATGTTGAGGAATCGGAAGTTCAAGTGCTTGAGGGTGCTCGAAACACGCTGGCACGCTGCAAACCAACAATCATGGTCGAAATCCTCCCGAGGAGCGGTTCGGTCACAGATGAGAAATTGAAAAGTCTCTCATATCGACGCGTAGACGCTCTATCAGATTCAGAGTTTGTTTACCAGCCCGTTTAAAAATTCTATATTTCCCGTGAGCATCTATGTATGATTGGACTCGTCGCGTGTTTATGCTACCCTATTTGATCATTTAGGCCGCTTAGCGTTCTACAGCCAGGGGATTTTGCCGCCCACTGCTGAATGCCTATGACGCGGGTGATTGAAACCGTTGATGAATTGGAAGATGGCGGTTTCGGCTTGGCGGTTGGTTTATCACGTCCGGCGCCCAGTTCCGTCGTTGGCCTATGTCAGGTGATTACCTTAGCGGGACAACTCATCTTTAAGATCACCCCTCCCCCCTCAAGCCACCGCCTGCAACCCCTTCCGCGCCACCAGAGCCAGCAATTTCAACGAAGCCCAGCTCGGCTGTTTTTCGCCGCTTTCCCATTGGCGCACCAGCCCGGTCGTCACATTCAAATGCAGCGCGAACACCGCCTGGGATGCATTCTCCCGCAGGCGCAGCGCGCGGATTTCTTCGGGCGAGAGTCGTTCCACCGGCGTCAGGCAAAGCGCATCAAAATCGCGCAAGCTGCGCTTCGTCATCGCACCGGCCTCAGCCAGCCCTTGTGCAATCTCATGCACCGCCGCCAGCGCCTCGCTCCTGTATGCCCTCGGCATCGCACATCACCTCCGCCATCATCCCACGCGTTATAGCCACCCCCTCAAGGCTGCTCAAACTCCCGCACCACCGCAACCCGCCTCACCCTTTCGCGCACCGAGATATAAATCGCGCACGCAATCAATATCGCCACCCCAACAAAGGTCCAGCGATCCGGCATTTCGCCAAAGAACCACCAGCCGGCCAGCGTCGCCATGATCATCTCGGTATAGGCCAGCGGCGCCAGAAGCGATGCCTCGGCCATGGTATAGGCGCGCGCAATCAGGAAATGGCCCACCACCGCAATCCCGGCCAGCAACAGCAACAAACCCCATTCCCCGGCATCGGGTGCGGCCCACAGAAAGGGGAGCGTCAGGCTCATCATCGCAGCCCCCATCAGGCTGGTGTGAAAGGTCGTCATCAGCGGGTCTTCATCCCGCGCCAGCCTGCGCGTAATCAGCATGTAAAGCGCCATGCAGGTGCCGGATGCAAAGGCCAGCGCCATGCCTGGGTTGAAGTCCTGCAAACCGGGCCGGATGATGATCAGCGTGCCGCAAAAACCAATCGCCACCGCCGCCCAGCGCCTAGGGCCCACCTGTTCCTTCAGCAGCAGCGGCGAAAGTGCGGTAATCAGCAAGGGCTGCACAAAGAAAATCGCCAGGCTATCGGCAATGGGCATGAAGGTAATGGCACCGAAGAAACACGCGGTGGACCCCACCAGAAACGCCGCCCGTGCCGCGTGAAAGCCGGGCCTATCCGGCCATAGGGCTCGGGCGCCGACCATCTGCCAGGCAAAGGGCAGGGTGAAGACCGCGCCGAAGAACATGCGCGCCCAGACAATTTGCAGAATGGGTATGCCGCCCTGGCCCAGGAATTTCGCGCAAACATCCAATAGCGGCAGCACCCCCATGGCCACCACCATCAGCGCCACCCCGCGCAGCGTTGAATTACCCCCCAAAGTGACTGTCTTTCCCGAAGCCTAGCAGCCCTCATGCTACGCCAAGTCGCGCACCAGGCGCAGCCGTAAATCGCGGCGCCGTCGCTGCTTCCTGATGCGACCATAAGGGGCATGGTGAATGCCCTAAGCTGCGTTTGGCCTCGGGCTGCCCTACCCCAGCAACCGCATCGCCATCACCGCCAGCACGACCCCATTCAGCACAAACAAACCCGCCGCCAAGCCGCGCATAAGCGGGCCATGGCTTTTGCCGAAAAAGCGCCCGAGCAAAGCCACCCCCATCAGCGCAGGCACGGTCCCGGCGACGAAACTCACCATGGCCAGCGCACCGCCCAAGGCGCTGCCGGTTGCCGCGGCCCCGGCCAGGGCACCGTAAAGCAGGCCGCAAGGCAGCGCTGACAGCAGCAAGCCAAGCGCCACACCGCGCAGCCCGGTGGGTGCAGCAAGCAAGGGGCCAAGCCGCGCCTCCAGCACGCCCGGCAAGCGGGGTGCCGCCAAGCGCGGCAGCAGCGCCGCAATGCGGGCCGAGGCTTGCGCGAACATCAACAGCGCCGCCAGCGCCAACATCCCCGCCAGCACCAACCGCCACCCAGTCCCAAGGCTGACCGCGCCCACCACCCCGCCGGCCAGCGCACCGAGCAGCCCATATCCCAGCGCGCGCCCTGCATGATAAGGCAGCAGCGCCGCGCCCGAGAGCCGCTGCAACACCCCACCCGAAGCCGATCGATCCGCCACTGCCGCAGCCTGAGCCAGCACAAAGGGCCCGCACATGGCCGCACAATGGCTTACCCCACCCGCCAAGCCGGCCAGGAATAGCGCCCCCATCACCGCCAAAAGCCCGCCGGGGCCAAGCGCTTCCAGCCCATGCAGGCAATTGGCCAGAAACGCTGCCATCGGGGCTTATCCTGGGGCCTGATCCAGCGCGCGGCGCAGCAGCAATAAATCCGCCCAGGCGTCCCGCTTGGAAGCAGGGCTGCGGAGCAGATATACCGGATGCAGCGTCGGCAAGGCGGGGATGCGGCCAAGACCCGGGATTTCCACCTCATGCCAGCGGCCGCGCAGGCGCGTGATGCCTTCCTTCCCGCCAATCAGCCCTTTGGCCGCCACACCCCCCACCAGCACCAGCCGCTTCGGGCGGACCAGCGCCACCTGGCGGCGGAGAAAGGGCAGGAAAAGCGCCACCTCCGCATCCGTTGGCGTGCGGTTTCCTGGTGGGCGCCAGGGCAGGATATTGGTGATGTAGAAATTGCTCTCTCGCGACAGGCCGACAGAAGCAAACATCCTGTCCAGCAATTGGCCCGAGGCACCCACAAAGGGCCGCCCTGCCCGGTCCTCATCGGCGCCTGGTGCTTCGCCAATCAGCATCAGGCCAGAATCGGCCACCCCTTCACCAAACACCAGATTGGTCGCGGTTTCCTTGAGCGGCGATCCATCAAACGCCGCAATCGCCGCCTTCAACGCCGCCAGATCGGGCGCGGATTCGGCCAAGGCCTGGGCCCGCGCCAAGGCGGGGGGTGCCGCAGCCAGCGCAACAGGGGCAGCGCGAATGGGGCGCGGGGCCGGTTCCGGCTCGGGGCGCGCGGCTTCGGGGGCACGCGCAGGGGCATCCCGCACCGCCAGGCGATCTGCGGGGCTTTCCATCAGCGCCTCATCCGCGCCCCAGTCGCATTGCAGCGCCAGGGCGGCGGCCAGGGCGGATTTGTCCTGCTCCATGCCCCACATATCGGCCCGGTGCGGGGTTCCGCGCAACCCGCGCCTTCGCTACATGGGTAAATCAGCGCCTGATCCGCGTAGGTGGCATCACCGAAGCGGTGAATCAGTCGCTCAAATCAGGCCGGATCATGATCCGTGAAAACGGGTCATGATCCGGCCATGAGGAAAGGCGTGGCGGTATGTCCGAAGAACGGGAAGCGATGGAATTTGATGTGCTGATCGTGGGTGGCGGGCCTTCTGGCCTGGCCGCCGCCATCCGCCTGAAACAGCTCGCGCCCGATATGGCGGTTTGCCTGATTGAAAAGGGCAGTGAGATCGGCGCGCATATCCTCTCCGGCGCTGTGCTGGAACCACGTGCGCTGGATGAGTTGATCCCGGATTGGCGCGATGATCCGCCGGCACTGGCCACCCCTGCCGGCGATGACCGCTTCATGTTCCTGACGGAAACCAAGGCCTTCAAACTGCCGACCCCGCCGGCCATGAATAATCACGGCAATTACATTGTCTCCTTGGGTAATGTCTGCCGTTGGCTGGGCGCCAAGGCAGAAGCTTTGGGCGTTGAAATCTATCCGGGCTTCGCCGCTTCTGAGACGATCATTGAACATGGCCAGGTGCGCGGCGTGGTCGCCGGCGTGATGGGCATCGGCAAGGATGGTGAAAAGGGCGCAAATTACCAGCCGGGCATGGAACTGCGCGCCAGTTACACGCTGTTTGCTGAGGGCTGCCGTGGGTCACTCACGAAAAAGCTTTTTGAGACATTCAATCTACGTGATGGCGCCGCACCGCAGACCTTCGGCCTTGGCATCAAGGAATTATGGGAAATCCCCAAGGAAAAGCATCAGCCGGGCTTGATTTGGCATAGCGTCGGCTGGCCGTTGAATACCGAAACCTATGGCGGTTCCTGGCTTTATATGCTCGGCGATAATCTGGTCAGCATCGGTTTTGTTGTTGGTCTAGACTACCAAAATCCCTGGCTTTCGCCCTTTGAGGAATTTCAGCGCTTCAAGCAGCACCCGGCGGTACGCGCCATGCTGGAAGGCGGCAAGCGCATTGCCTATGGCGCGCGGGCGCTGAATGAGGGCGGCTATCAGGCCATCCCCAAACTGGTTTTCCCGGGCGGTGCCATCATTGGTGATTCGGCGGGCTTCCTGAATGTGCCGAAGATCAAGGGCACGCATACGGCGATGAAATCCGGCATGATCGCGGCGGAAGCACTTGCCGCCGCCTGCGCCAGTGCGGAACGCGCGCCGGTCTTGAATGCCTATCCGGAAATGCTACGCCATTCCTGGATCTGGCCGGAATTGCAGGCGGTGCGGAACATCCGCCCGGGCTTTGCGAAATTCGGCTTCTGGGGCGGTATGATCAATGCCGCGATTGAAACCTATATCACGCGCGGCAAATCGCCCTGGACACTCACGCATCACGAAGATCATGCGGTGCTGAAAAAGGGTTCGGAAGCGCCGAAGATTACCTACCCCAAGCCGGATGGTATTTATTCCTTCGATCGGCTGTCTTCCGTGTTTTTGGCGAATACCAATCATGAGGAAGACCAGCCCGCGCATCTGAAGTTGCGCGACCCTGGGCTTTGGCAGGGGGTGAATTGGGAAATATTCGCAAGCCCCGAAAGCCGCTATTGTCCCGCAGGGGTTTATGAGGCCGTGGGCGTGGAAGAAGGCAAGCCGCGCTTGGTGATCAATGCGCAGAATTGCGTGCATTGCAAAACCTGCGACATCAAGGACCCAACGCAGAATATTGATTGGTGTACGCCAGAAGGTAGCGGCGGGCCGAATTACATTGGCGGCATGTGAAAACGCCATATCAGGACAGGAAAAAACCTATGCTTAAAATCCACGGCATCGCCCGTTCCCGCGCCTTTCGCTGCATTTGGGCGGCAGAAGAAGCGGGACTTGCTTATGAAGTAATCCCTATTGGCGTCGTACCCGGCTTCAAGCTGGAACGCCCTCTTCCGATCAACCCGAACAACAAGATCCCCGCTTTGGAAGATGGCGATCTGGTGCTGTTCGAAAGCCTGGCAATCAATCTGCATATCGCGGGCAAGGTGGGTGCGCCCTTGATGCCTAGCGGCCATGACGCATCGCGCGTGCTGCAATGGACGCTTTGGGCGGCGACGGAAATTGAACCGCATGTGATGCGCTGGGCCTATAATGCCTTCCTGCGCCCCCCCGCGGATCGCATCGCAGCAGAAGCCGCTCTTGGCAAGGAAGCGACTGATCAGCGCTTGGCAGTGTTGGAATCGGAACTCGCGACGCGGGATTATCTGGTGGGCAACGGTTTCACCATCGCGGATCTTAACCTTGCTTCCGTGCTCTATGGCTCCTTCGTGAATGGGTATGACTTCACGGCCTTTCCGAAGGCGAAGGCGTGGCTTTCGCGTTGCCTGGAACGCCCTGCCGCCAAGCGCGCGCGGGCGCAACGCGAAGGCTAGAGAGTATTTTCAAGCCAAGTAAAATCACTCAGCGGCTCGGAAAATACAATCAAACAAAGGTTTAGAGCGTTTCCCGTGAAAACACCTGCGCGGGACACGCTCTAGAAGCGTGGCGCGGCCATATCGCCGCGCGAAACCTTCTCAGCGCGGGCGCGGCCCACTCCGCCGCGGGGCCGGGCCGCGCTTGGCGGCGGCCGGAAGTGCCGCCGCAGGCGCAGCCTTCCCGGATTGCGCGCGCAAATCGGCAATGGTGGCGCGGTTGGTCACCTGTTCCGGGTTCATGCGGATTTCCACCAGGGCCGGCTTGCCGGAAGCGAGTGCGCGCTGGACTGCCGGCACCAACTCCTCGGTCTTTTCCACAATCTCACCATGGCCGCCAAAGGCTTCAATGAAGCGCGCGAAATCCGGATTGGTGAGTGCGGTGCCAGAGACACGATGCGGATAGGTGCGTTCCTGATACATCCGGATGGTGCCATACATCTGGTTGTTGAACACCAGAATGACTGGATTGACGGAATGATGGAACGCGGTCGCGATTTCCTGCCCCGTCATCAGAAAGCCGCCATCGCCCACAAAGCCAATGACTGTCCGTTCCGGATGAACAATTTTCGCACCAATCGCTGACGGCACCGCATAGCCCATGGCGCCATTGGTGGGGCCAAGGAAATCCTGTCCCGGCCCTACATGCATGAAGCGCGTGGGCCAGGTTGCGAAATTGCCTGCATCGGTCGTGTAAATTGTATTGGCCGGCAAAGCCTTTTCCAAATCCTGCAAGGCCTGCGCGAGATTGAGCGGCCCTTCGTAATTGGGCGCTGCCGCCTGCTTCATGCGTGTGGCGCGCAAATCCCGCGTCCAGCCAACCCAGGCAGGCTTTTTGATGGGTGCTGCCGCCTTGGCCGCTGCGGCAAAGGCATTGAGGTCCGCGGTAATGCCAAGTGCGGGGCGATAGACGCGCCCGATTTCTGATTGCTCGGGATAGACATGCACAATCGGCGTCGCCCCTGCCATGTCCAACAGCGTATAACCCTGGCTGAAAGTCTCCCCAAGGCGCGACCCAATCGCGATGATCAAATCTGCATCCTTGGCGTGTGCCACCAGGCCAGGATCGGCGCCGACGCCAAGATCACCGACATAGTTTTCCGAATTGCCATCGAAAATCCCCTGACGGCGGAAGCCAACCGCCACCGGCAGATCATTCGCCAGCAGGAAATCTCGGATATCGGCCTTGCCCTGATCGGACCAGCGTGAGCCACCCAGCACCGCCAGCGGGCGCTTCGCCTTGCCCAGCATCGCCATCATGCGCGAAACCGCATCGGGCGCGGGGTGGGGCGGCAGCACATCGGCGGGGCCGATATCCGGCACGTTTGCCATGCGCTTTTGCATTTCCTCACTAATCGCGATCACCACCGGGCCGGGGCGGCCAGACACCGCGACATCAAAGGCATGCGCCATCAATTCGGGGATGCGCTTTTCATCATCAATCTGCGTCACCCATTTGGCGATGGGGCTGAACATGCGGCGGTAATCAACTTCCTGGAAGGTTTCGCGGTCTGTCTCCTCGACCGGGATTTGCCCAACCAGCAGTATCAGCGGTGTTGAATCCTGCTGCGCCACATGCACGCCAATCGCGGCATGGCAGGCACCCGGGCCGCGCGTGACAATGGCGACACCTGGCTTGCCGGTAAGCTTGCCATAGGCTTCCGCCATGTGGATGGCGCCGGCTTCAAAGCGGCAGGTGACCAGCTGCAGCCGATTACGCACGGAATAAAGGCCATCGAGCAGATCAAGATAGCTCTCACCCGGCACGCAAAACGCATGGGTGACACCCTGGGCCACCAGCGCATCGGCCAAAAGCTTACCGCCCGTCCGTCCTGTTTTCGCTTCAGTCATGAAAGCTTCCCCAATGATTCGAATTCAGAGGGGAAAGCTAGCGCAGAAAATCCGGGTGTGAAATCACCCCGGCGCGAGCGGCGGCGTGTTATTCCGCCGCCTGATGCCCATGGCCCGTGACGGGCTTTGTTTGCAGATCGGCCAGCTTGGCCGCGATGGCGCCGATAGGCTTGGTATAGGGTGCCAGCAGCAAATAAAGCGCCGGCACCGCATAAAGCGTGACAATCGTGGAAAGCGTGATGCCCCCCACAATCACGACACCCAAGGCCTGCCGGCTTTCCGCCCCCGCCCCGGTTGCCATGGCCAGCGGCACGGCACCAAGCACCGTCGCGATGGAGGTCATCAGGATCGGCCGCAACCGCACGACGGAGGCTTCCAGCACCGCATCCCGCACGCTCATGCCCCGATCACGGAGCTGATTGGCGAATTCCACCACCAGAATGCCATTCTTCGCCATCAGGCCAATCAGTAAGACCATGCCGATCTGGCTGAACACGTTCAAGGTCTGCCCCGTCACCCACAGCGCCAGCAGCCCACCCGTCACCGCAAGCGGTGTAGAAAGCAGAATAACAAAGGGGTGGATGAAGCTTTCAAACTGCGCGGCCAGCACTAGGAACACCACCAGCAGCGCCAGTGCGAAGGTCACGTAAAGCGCGCCGGAGCTTTCGCGGAATTCCAGGCTCTGCCCCAGATAGGAAATACGTGCTTCCTGCGGCAGCACTTCCTTGGCGGTGCGATCAAGGAAATCCAAAGCCTCACCGAGCGAATAACCCGGCGCGAGAGAGGCGGTGATGGTAATGGCGCGCACGCGGTCCTGCCGCGAGAGGGTTTGCGCGCGGGCGCGTTCGGACAGCGTCACCACATTGGAAAGCGGCACCAGCCCACCGCTGCCCGTGCGCACAAAGACATTCTGCAAATCATAAGGCGAAAGCCGCGCGGAATCCGGCGCCTGCAACAGCACCTTATATTCCTGCCCGCCCACGACATAGGTGGTGACTTCGCGTGATCCCATCAGGGTTTCAATGGTGCGCCCCACGGCGGCGATGGAAATGCCAAGATCGGCGGCCTGGCGCCTATCAATATCTACCCGCACTTCCGGCTTGGTTTCCTTGAAGTTGTGGTCAAGGTTCAGCAAGCGCGGATTGGTGCGCGCCTTTTCCAGAAACACATCGCGCCAGGCGATCAGCGTATCGTAGTCCGGCCCACCGATCACAAATTGCAACGGCGGTTGGAAGCCACGCTGACCAAGGGATGGCGGGTTCAGCGCGATTCCAGGGTGCCAAGCGCACAAAGACATTCGCGATATTGCCAACGGCTGGGCGCTGAAAGCCGCCTACAGTTGCGAAAACCGCATAGGCCTCGCCATTATCAATATACTTCTGCAACAGGCTTTCCAGGCGGATCACATGTTCAGTCGTATAGGGAAAGGAAGCGCCCTCAGGCCCCGTGGTCGGGATGATGACCACGCCGCGGTCTTCAGTCGGCGCAAATTCCTTGGGCAATGCATTGAACAGCACCACGGCGAATAGCGACATCGCCGCCGATACGCCCATGACCAGCACCGGGGCGCGGAGCGCCTTATCCAAGGTCCAGCGCAACCCATCATTCATCGCGACGAAGAAGGGCTCTGTCATGCGCACCAGCAGGCTTTCGCCTTCATGCGCGCGCAGCAGCTTGGAACACATCATGGGCGTGAGCGTGAGTGCGATAAGCCCTGAAAATAAGACCGATGCCGCAAGCGCAATGCCAAATTCCGTAAACAGCCGCCCGGTATTCCCGCCCATGAAGGATAGCGGCAAGAAAACCGAAACCAGCACCAGGGTTGTCGCAATAACGGCGAAGGCAATTTCGCGTGATCCGAGCAAGGAAGCAAGCAAGGGGTCTTCGCCCAATTCGATGCGGCGGTGGATGTTTTCCAACACCACAATCGCGTCATCCACCACCAGGCCGATGGCCAGCACCAAGCCAAGCAGCGTCAGCACATTCACCGAAAACCCAAAAACCGCCATGGGCAGGAAGGACGCCACGATGGAAACGGGAATGGCAACCGCGGGAATAATGGTGGCGCGCACCGAACGCAGGAACAGGAAGATCACCCCCACCACCAACGCCAGCGCGATCATCAGCGCGTGTTCAACCTCATAGATGGATTGCGCGATGAATAGGCTTTCATCATAGCCAATGATGGCATCCACACCGGGCGGTAAGGTGGGCTTGATGCGTTCCATCTCCGCCTTAACACCATCGGCGACAGCCAAGGTATTGGCCGTGGATTGGCGAAGAATGCCAAGGCCGATGGAAGGTCGGCCATTGATGCGATAGCCGCCGCGCGTATCTTCCGCGCCAACCTCAACCCGCGCCACTTCACCCAGCAATACCTGCGCGCCGCCCGTTCCCCGCGCCACCACCACCTGACGGAACTGGTCGGGCGTGCTCATCCGTGAATCGGTTCGCACCGTCAATTCGCGCGCGGTGCTTTCAATGCGCCCGCCGGGCAATTCCACATTCTCGCGCCGGATCGCGTCTTCCACATCCTGCACGGTCAAGCCACGCGCGGCGAGTGCTTGCCGATCCAGCCAGATGCGCATGGAAAAGCGCCGTTCGCCCAGCACCAGCACTTGTGCGACACCTTCCACAATCGCGAGGCGATCCACGATGCGCCGGCGCGCGATATCGGTCAGGTCAAGCGGCGACAGGGTTTCGGAATTCAGCGCAATCCACAAAATAGGCCGGCTATCGCCATCCACCTTTTGCACAATGGGCGTATCGGCCTGTTCCGGCAGGCGCGCCAGCGCACGTGCCACACGGTCACGCACATCATTGGCCGCACTATCCACATCGCGCGTCAGGCGGAATTCCAGCGTGATCTGGCTGCGTTCATCGCGCGATTGGGATTGGATGGATTTGATCCCCTCAATCCCCGCAACGGCGCCTTCCAGGATTTCCGTGATCTGATTATCCACAACGGGCGCGGAGGCTCCACGATAGGTCGTGACAATCTGGATGATCGGCGGATCAATCTTCGGGTATTCCCGGATCGGCATTTTAAAGAGCGATGCCACACCAAGCACGATCAGCATCAGGCTGATCACGGTCGCGAAGACCGGCCGTTTGATCGAGATATCGGAAAGGACCATGGGTTCAGCCCTACTCAGCTTGTCGGACGCGTGATGGTTTCAATGATGCGCACCGGCGCATCCGGGCGCAAGCGTTGAATGCCGCGCACCACAACTTGCTCACCCGCTGCAACCCCTTCGCGGATTTCAACCTCGCTCGGCAGGCGGAGCCCCAGCTTCACTTCCTGGCGCTTCGCGCGGCCATCGCGGATCACATAGACAAAGGCGCGGTCGCCCACCGGGTCTATCGCTTCTTCCGGGATCAGCAGCGCGGTTGGCCGTTCTTCCAGTACCATTTCCACATTCAGGAACAGGCCCGGGCGCAGCGCTTCATCGGCATTATCGAATTCACTGATCACGCGAATGCTGCGCGTCGCGGGGTCAATGCGCGTATCAATGATCGCGACTTGCCCCCTGAAGCGGCGGTCGCCATAGGCGGTACTGCGCGCGGTGACCTGACGCCCCAACTGCACCCGCGCCAGATAGACTTCCGGCACGGAAAATTCCACGCGTACACGCGAAACATCATCCAACGTGGTGATCGCTGTGCCGGGCTGGATCAACGCGCCAAGGCTCACTTGCCGCAAGCCAACACGCCCGCTGAAGGGGGCGGGCACGCGTAATTCTTCAAGCTTTGCTTCGGATTGGCGCACACGGCCTTCAGCCTGGCGCGCCACTGCTTCCAGCGTATCCAGCCGCTGCGCCGCAATGGTCTGGCCAGCTTGCAAGCCGCGGGCGCGCACTAACTGATTGCGCGCATCGTCCAAAAGCGCGCGCGCCTGATCAAGCTCCGCCGAAACGGCGCCGGAATCGAGTTCCACCAGCGTTTCGCCCGCCTGTACCTTCTGGCCCTCTGTGAAGCGGATATGCGTGACAATGCCAACAATCTTGCCCGTGATGGTGACGGCTTCGCGCGCGCGCACCGTGCCGATGCTTTCAACCTTATCTACCACCATGCCGCTACGTACCGGCTGCACCACAACGCCAATGGGGCCAGATGGCCCACCGCGCGCAGGCGCCTGGCTGGCGCCGGATTGCAGCCCAACTAATTCCAAAGGCTTGGGCAGGCCGTATTCCTCGCCCTTGAAGTGCCAAGCCGCGCCAGCGCCGGCGATCAGGGCCAAAAGGCCTAGCTGCGTAATCGTGCGCATATCATTCCAACCCAAGCCGCCCCGCAGGACCGGCACCATGGCAGAGCGAAACCGCAAAACCGGCCCCGGACCGCGGGAAAGAGCCGGGCGAGATCGCCAAGCTCGGAAAGGCTTCTGCCGCACCCGAAAGGCCTCGGCAAGTTTAACTTTTTTTAGATATGGGGCTGCCCCTCGCCCGGCGCTACCCTGATGCAGCGCGCTTGCCGCCCTGGGACAATCTGGCGCAGTGGCGGGACGCCGTCCTGGCAGCCTTCAATCACCTCCGCACAGCGTGGCGCGAAGGCGCAGCCCGTGGGCACCTTGTCCAGCATCGGCGGCGCGCCGGGGATGGTGGTCAGGCGCTTGCCACGCATGCCGGCATGCACGGTCGCCCCCAGCAAGCCCTTGGCATAAGGGTGCAAGGGGCCGGCCATCAGCGCGCCGACAGGGCCTTCTTCCACCACCTTGCCGGCATACATCACGGCCACCCGGTCAGCGATTTCACCCGCAACACCAAGGTCATGGGTCACGAACACCACCCCCATGCCAAGCTGTTCCTGCAAGGAACGCAGCAGCAGCAGCACCTGAATTTGCACCGTGGCATCCAAGGCCGTGGTCGGTTCATCCGCCAGCAGCAGCTTGGGCCGGCAGGCCAGTGCCACCGCAATCATGGCGCGCTGACGAAGCCCGCCGGATAATTCATGCGGATAGGCCGAAAGCCGGCGCTTGGCCGAGGGGATTTGCACCAATTCCAGCAATTCCAAGGCCCTGGCATCGTCGGCCGAGCGGCTGGCGCCTTCATGGCGCTGCACAGTTTCCGCGATTTGCCGCCCGATGGTGAAGACCGGGTCAAGCGCCGTCATGGGTTCCTGGAAGATCATGGCCACATCGCCGCCGCGGAAATCGGCAAGCTGGCCCTCATTCATGGCCTGCACATCGCGCCCGCCCACCTTGATTTCGCCGGTAACCTTCGCGGTTTTGGGCAAAAGCTTCATCAAGGCGCGGAGCGTCACCGATTTGCCAGAACCTGATTCGCCCAGGATGCACAGCACCTCCCCAGCCGCGAGGTCCAGGTCAACGCCATTGACGGCATTCACGGTGCGATCACGTGATTCAAACTTCACATGCAAATCGCGCAGTCGGATCAGCGGCGCCTCAGGGGTTGGTTTCAAAGCCGCGCTCATGCCGCGATCCCCCCGGCTTGGCTATGGCCACTTCCGGGCAAAGCCATGTGGCAGGCGGCGGTGTGGCCGGGGCTCAGGGTTGCGGCCACTGGCGGGATTTCAGCGCAAATCGCCTCGGCAAAGGGGCAACGGGTGCGGAAACGGCAGCCAGAAGGCGGGTTTACCGGATTGGGCGGATCGCCCGTCAGCGGCGGGTCGGTCCGGCGCTGGGAAGGGTCCATGGAAGGCCGCGATGCCAAAAGCGCCCGGGTATAGGGATGCCCCGGGCGGGCATAGATCTCATCCACCGGGCCTTCTTCCGCGACCTGGCCCAGATACATCACCAGCACGCGGTCACTAATGTACTGCACCACATTCAGATCATGGCTGATGAAAACATAAGTCAGGCCGAAGCTTTCCTTGAGGTCCACGAGCAGGTTCAAGACCTGCGCCTCCACGCTTTTATCAAGCGCCGAGACCGGTTCATCCAGAATGACCAAGCGCGGGCGGAGCGCCAAGGCGCGGGCGATATTCACCCGCTGGCGCTGACCGCCGGATAATTCATGCGGGTAGCGCCGGGCGAATTGCGCGGGCGCGAGGCCCACGGCGGCAAGTAATTCCCGCGCCCTTTCACGCGCTTCCGCCGCCGGCACGCCATGCACTTCGGGGGCGAAGGCGATGGTGTCTTCAATCGGCAGGCGGGGGTTCAATGAGGCGTAGGAATCCTGAAACACCATCTGCACCTGGCGGCGATAATCCTTCAGCGATATCCCGCCGCCAAGATCATCCCGGCCAACGGCATCGCCATCAAAGATCATCTCCCCCGCGCCGGGGTCCAGCAGGCGCATCAGCAGGCGCGCGGTTGTGGATTTGCCGCAGCCGCTTTCGCCCACAATGCCCAAGGTTTCACCCTTGCGCACGCTGAGGGACACACCATCCACCGCGCGAACCTCCCCCATCTGGCGGCCGAACAGGCCACCCCGGATGGGAAAATGCTTCACGAGGCCTCGGGTTTCGAGCAGAGGCTGAGCGGCGCCGCCGCGATCTGGGGCAGGAGGGGGCATTACCATGATCCTTGATAAGCAAACCCTATGCCGCCTGGAGAGGGGGACCCGACCGGCTTTTGGGCGATTTTTCGCCTAAAATTTAGTCATATTGCTGTTCGCATTGCAAATTAACTTGGCCCGACTGGATGCCTCGTTTCCTGGCGGCTGTGT
Source organism: Alphaproteobacteria bacterium (assembly GCA_026400795.1). Lineage (GTDB taxonomy): Bacteria > Pseudomonadota > Alphaproteobacteria > Acetobacterales > Acetobacteraceae > Neoroseomonas. Next base: position 5,544 of record JAPLOJ010000183.1, on the reverse strand, counting down.
TCCGCGTTACCATGGACCTGCTTTAGGAGGGCAGATCCCATGCGCGCCGTATTCATCATGATCAAGTGTGAGATGGGCCAAGCCTATCGCGTGGCGCGCGAGATGGCCGATGGCATTCCAGAGCTTTCGGAAATGCATTCCATTTCCGGCCAATATGACCTGCTCGGGAAATTCTACCTGGAAGCGGATCGCGATATCGGGCTTTTCGTGGTGGAGACAATCCAAACCGTGCCCGGCGTGAAGGATACTTACACGCTGCAAACCTACAACGCCTTTTCGGGGCGCGGGGGATAAGGCACCACCGCGCCCGACATAACCTCAATTCTGCGGCATGCCTTCCGGCACAATGGTCCGCACCAGGCTGGCATCGAGCGATTCATAGGCGTGGTAGCCAATCGTCTCATAAAGCTGGGCGCGGGTTTGCATGCGCCCGGCCATATTATGCGTGCCGCCATCGGCTTTGATTGCGCTGTATAAATCTTCCATGGCGCGGGCCGCGATGCGCAAATGGCTCACGGGCCAGATCACCATCGCATAGCCCATTTGCTGGAATTCAGTGGCGGTGAAAAACGGCGTGCGGCCAAATTCGGTCATATTGGCCAAAAGCTTCACGCCCGGCATGCGGGCGGCGAATTCGCGGAACATCTCAGCGGTTGTGAGTGCTTCAGGGAAAATCGCATCCGCGCCGGCTTCCAGATAGCGCTTGGCCCGATCAACGGCGGCATCCATGCCTTCATTCGCCACTGCATCGGTCCGCGCGATGATCACCAGATTGCGCCTGGCCTTGCGCGCCGCCGCGACCTTGGCCGACATTTCATCCACCGGGGCCAGTTTCTTGTCATTCAAATGGCCGCATTTCTTGGGCAGCAATTGGTCTTCCAGATGCACCGCGCCGGCGCCCGCTTCTTCAAAGCAGCGCACCATGTGCATGACGTTGAGCGCCTCGCCATAGCCAGTGTCGCCATCCACCAGCACGGGCAGGGCAGAAGCGCGCACCACTTGGCGCACATGCCAGGACACGTCATCCACCGTAATCATGCCAAGATCGGGCAGGCCCATGGTGGCCGACATGGCGGCACCCGACATATACAGCGCCTCAAACCCCGCCTTTTTCGCGAGCAAGGCAGCGATGCCCAGATGCGCGCCCGGCATTTGCAGGATTTGCGGGCGGTCCAGCAGGCGGCGGAAGCGCACACCGGCGGGTTCATCGGGCAGGTCATCAGCGATTACGTAAGTCATAGCTATTTCCTCAGAAGAAGATGAATGTCACCAGCACGAAAAGCGGGATCAAGACGACAAAGGCCCAGGCGCAATAGCCAAAGAAGGATGGCATGCGCACACCCTGTTCTTCCACAATCGCCTTGACCATGAAATTCGGCGCATTGCCGATGTAAGAATTGGCCCCCATGAAGACCGCGCCACAGGAAATCGCCGCCAGGGTCAGGGCGCCTTCGGCCATCAGATGCGCGGGATCGCCGCCGGCTAGGTTGAAGAACACCAGATAGGTCGGCGCGTTATCCAGAAAGGAAGACAGCGCCCCAGACAGCCAGAAATAGACCCAGGGAATCGGTTCCCCACCCGCGCCAGAAGTAAGCGCCACCAGCGGTGCCGCGGCGCCCGCCGTGCCAGCCCGCAGAATAGCAAGCACCGGGGCCATGGTGACGAAAATGGCCGCGAAAAGCTTGGCCACTTCGGCAATGGCACCCCAGGCGAAGCCATTATCATCGCGCAATTGCCGCGGCGTGACCCACATGGAAATGGCCGCAATGCCAACAAACACAGCCACGCCAACCAGCCGTTCAAGGCCGATCTTTTCGCCAAACAGCGCAACATCGCCCGGGCGCCAATAGCCCTGCGCCAGCACCATCAGCACCACCGCGCCAATCAGCCACAGATTGGCATAGCCTTCGATCGAAAAGCTCTCGCGCTTTTCGATAGCGGGTGGTGTCGGCTTCTCACGCGCCCAGGCCCAGCTATCCAGCACGTAATAGGCCGCGAGCAGCAGCACGGCGCAAACCAGGAATTCACTGAAAAGATGTGTCGTCGTCCAGAAGAAGGAAACGCCCTTCAGAAAGCCCAGATAAAGCGGCGGGTCGCCCAAAGGTGTCAAAGACCCACCGATATTGCTGACCAGAAAAATGAAAAACACAAAGGTATGGGTCTTGCGCTGGCGGAAGGAATTGGCGCGCAAAACGGGGCGGATCAGCAGCATGGAAGCGCCCGTGGTGCCCATGACACTCGCGATCAAGGTGCCGAAGGCGAGTAGCGCGGTATTGGTGGCCGGCGTGCCGATCAGCGTGCCCTTCAGCAGCACGCCGCCGCCGGTGACGTAAAGCGCCAGCAACAGGGCAATGAAGGGGATGTATTCCTGCAATAGGATATGCCAGACCTCTGAGGCCGCAACGCCAAGCCCGAACACAGCCGCAAAGGGCAGCACCAGCAGCAAAGCCCAGCCGGCGGCGATCTTGCCGTAATGATGATGCCAGATCGGCCCCGCCAGCAGCGGCATCAGCGCAATGGAAAGCAGCAGCCCCGCGAAAGGCAGGCCCCAGGCCAGGCTCATGCCCACACCCGAGACCCCGGCGGCTTCGGCCGGCAGGCTCAGCGCCAGGAACAGCATCAGGGCGAAGCAGGTCGCCTTCATGGGCCAGGGCCTCCCTCAAGATTTGCAGGCTTTCGCCCGTTCAGAGCTTGCTTGCCGGATGATCTGCCCCGCCACAAGGGGGCGCCCCCTTTCCCCCATGGCCTTGCGCCCCTAGTTTGGGGGGAAGCAGGAGATCACCCAATGGAAATGAACGGCGAGCGCCGCATCCCCGCGCCCCGCCAGCGCGTCTGGGACGCGCTGAACGACCCCGAAATGCTGAAGGCCGCGATTCCCGGCTGCGAAAGCGTGACCAAAACCGCTGATGACGCGTTTGAAGCCAAGGTATCTATCAAGATCGGCCCCATGGCGGCGAAATTCGGCGGCAAGGTGAAGCTGGAAAACATCCAAGCGCCGGCTTCCTACACAATCTCCGGTGAAGGTAACGGGGGGCCCATGGGCTTTGCCAAGGGCGGCGCCGATGTCGCGCTTGAAGAAATAGGCCCCAATGAGACTTTGCTGAAATTCGCGGTAAAAGCGCAGGTCGGCGGAAAGATGGCGCAGCTTGGCGCGCGGCTGATTGATGCGACGGCCAAGCAAATGTCCGATCAATTCTTTGACCGCTTCGCTGCTGCCGTCACCGCTGCTGAACCTGCCGCCGCCGAAGCACCGGGCGCTGCCCCAGCCCCGCTGCCCGCCCCGCCTGCCTCTAGCGCCGGCATTTCAATCTTTGAACTGCTGCCGGAAGCACCGCTTGGCATTCCGCTGCTCGCCTGGGTGGGGGGCGCGATCTGGCTGGCTATTGTCGTGTTGATGTTCAAGTGAGCCTGCCTGCCAGCGTTGGGGAGACTCAGGCGCTCCTCGCCTCAGGGGGTTATGTCGCTGACCGCGCGCTGGCCACCACCATCCATTTGGCGCTGACCATGGGAAGGCCGCTTTTCCTGGAAGGCGAACCGGGCACAGGCAAGACGGAAATCGCCAAAGTGCTGGCCGCGCGCCTGCCGCGCCGGCTGGTGCGCCTGCAATGCTATGACGGCATGGATATTTCCGCCGCCGCCTATGACTGCAATGCTATGACGGCATGGATATTTCCGCCGCCGCCTATGAATGGAATCACGCGCGGCAGTTGATGGCTATACGCCTGGCGGAAGCATCGGGCGCAGCCGATCGCGCCGCGCTGGAACGCGGGATTTATGACCGCAAATTCCTCCAGCCGCGGCCCTTGCTCGATGCTTTGGAAGGCAGCCCCGCCGTGCTGCTGATTGATGAGCTTGATCGCGCGGATGAACCTTTTGAAGCCTTCCTGCTGGAAATCCTTGCTGATTTCCAAATCACGATTCCTGAGCTTGGCACAGTCAAAGCGGCAACCCCGCCGGTTGTGATCATCACATCAAACCGCACGCGCGAAGTGCATGATGCGGTGCGCCGGCGCTGCCTTTATCATTGGGTGGATTACCCGGATGCCGCGCGCGAACGCGCCATTCTGAAGCTGCGCGCCCCTGGCCTGCCGGAAGCGCTTTCCGCCCAGGTTGTGGCTTTCGTGCAAAAGCTGCGTGAGGGTGATTACTTCAAGCTGCCCGGCGTGGCGGAGACGATTGATTGGGCGCAGGCTTTGGCCGCACTTGATGCCAAGGCGCTTGAGCAAGGCGCGGTGGATGAAACGCTCGGCGTTTTGCTGAAATACCAGGATGACATCGCCAAGCTGAAAGGCGAGGAAGCGGCGCGGCTTATTGCGGAGGCTCGGGCCGGGTGACGCCGGATCGCGACCCTGCCCGCATCATCGCCGGCGGCCAGCCCTTGCTGGCCTCGGCGCCCGGCGCGGGCGGGCATATCGCGACCAATTTGCTGGCTTTCACGCGGTTGTTGCGCCGGTCTGGCTTGCCGCTGGGGCCTGGTGAGGCGCTGAGTGCGCTTGCTGCGCTGAACGCGATTGAAATCGGGGATCGCCGGCAGGTGCATGCTGCGCTCCGCGCCGTGATGGTGCATCGGCGCGAACATTTTGAGCTGTTCGATCAGGCCTTCCAATTATTCTGGCGCGACCCGGAAGCCGCCGCCCATGCCGCTGCCATGGCGGCGCTGGATGGCCATAAGCCGCAATCGGAAAAGCCGCCGCCGGCGTCTCGGCGTTTGGCGGAAGCCATGCAGGGCGAAAAACCGAAGCCCCGCCCGCCTGAGCCTGAACCGCCGCGCCAGGATATGAGCTTCACGGTCAGCGACCGCGAAAAGCTGCAAAAGCTGGATTTCGAAGCCATGTCGGCGGCCGAAATCGCCGCGGCCAAGCAGGAAATCCGCAAGCTGACCCTGCCGCTTGATGAAAGACCCACGCGGCGCTTTCGTACGCATCCCGCTGGGCGCGTTGTGGATTTGCGCGCCACACTTCGCCAAAGCCTGCGGCTTGGTGGCGATATCCTGAAGCTTGAACACAAGCAGCGCGTGGAAAAGCCGCCGCCCTTGGTGGTGCTGTGTGACATTAGCGGCAGCATGGCGCGTTATGCGCAAATCCTGCTGCATTTCCTGCATGCCGTCACCAATGAACGGGACCGGGTGCATAGTTTCCTGTTCGGCACCAGGCTGACGAATGTGACCCGGCAATTGCGCCATCGCGATCCGGAATTCGCGTTCGAAATGGTGTCCCACATCGTGCCAGATTGGTCGGGCGGCACGCGGATTGGCGAAAGCCTTGGCCTGTTCAACAAGCTTTGGGCGCGGCGCGTTTTGGGCCAGGGCGCCGTTGTGTTACTCATCACGGACGGGCTGGACCGTGAAGGCGCTGCGGGGCTGGCGGAAGCCACGGATCGGCTCCGGCAATCCTGCACGCGTCTGATCTGGCTCAACCCGCTGTTGCGTTTTTCGGGCTTTCAACCGAAATCCCAGGGCATTCGTGCCATGCTGCCCCATGTGGATGATTTCCGGCCCGTGCATAATCTTGAAAGCCTGCGCGCACTGATCCAAACCTTATCCGA
>JAPLOJ010000225.1 GCA_026400795.1 Alphaproteobacteria bacterium | reverse complement strand
CGATTTTGGCCATGTGGAGACCATTTTCGCGCGCGTTTTTGGCAGTTAAACCTTAAAACTTCAGCGGCGTGGCGTGCACCACCAAAGGCAGACGTCGCACTTCGGCAAGTACCGCTTCCGGCATTGGGCCATCCAGCCCGACCAGGCAGATGGCGTCTCCACCAGGTGCTGCGCGGCCCAGATGCAGAGTGCCGATATTGATGCCCGCTTCCGCAAGCGCCGTGCCGAAACGCCCGATGAAGCCAGGCTTATCCTGATTGGTCACATAGAGCATATGCGGCGCGAAATCAGCCTCCACCGCAATGCCCTTGATCGCCACCAAACGCGGCTTGTTTTCCGCGAGGAGCGTGCCGGCGATTGAACGCTCCCCATGATTGGTGGTCACTGACACGGTGAGCAGGGTTTGATACTCGCCGCGCCGTTCCATGATGGTTTCCGCGACATCAATACCGCGTTCCTTGGCCAGCACCGGCGCATTCACCATATTCACCGCGCCCATTTGCGGCGTCAGCACACCGGCCAAAGCGGCGGCCGTCAGCGGGCGACGATTGAGTTCTGCCGCATGGCCTTCATATTCAATGCGGATCGCCTTGATTGCATCATCCTGGCCGGCGCTAAGCTGCCCCGCCATGGAACCGAGCAAGCGCGCCAATTCCATATAGGGTTTCAGTCGCGGCGCTTCTTCCGCGGTCACGCTCGGCATATTGATGGCGTTGGAAACCGCACCCGTCAGCAGGAAATCCGACATTTGTTCGGCGACTTGCAGCGCCACATTCTCCTGCGCCTCATTCGTCGCCGCACCCAGATGCGGGGTGCAGACGACATTTTCCAAGGCGAAAAGCGGGCTGTCTGTCGCGGGTTCAACCTCGAATACATCAAGCGCAGCACCCGCCAAATGGCCGGATTGCAGCGCCTCCGCCAAAGCTACCTCATCCACCAAGCCGCCGCGCGCGCAATTGATCAGCCGCGCGCCTTTTTTCATCCGCGCTATATTCTCGCGCGAGAGGATATTGCGCGTCTGTTCTGTCATGGGCGCATGCAGCGTGATGAAATCGGCGCGCGCCAGCAATTCGGGCAGTTCCACCTTCTCCACACCGATTTCAACGGCGCGTTTTTCCGAAAGGAAAGGATCGAAGGCAATCACCTTCATCTTCAGCCCATTGGCGCGATCAGCGACAATGCCGCCAATATTGCCGCAGCCAATCAGGCCGAGCGTTTTCGCGAAAAGCTCCACCCCCATGAAGCGGTTCTTTTCCCATTTGCCCGCCTTGGTGGCGAAAAGCTCCACCCCCATGAAGCGGTTCTTTTCCCATTTGCCCGCCTTGGTGGAGGCCGAGGCCTCCGGCAATTGCCGCGCGAGCGCAAACATCATCGCAATGGCGTGTTCTGCGGTGGTGATGGCATTGCCGAAGGGCGTATTCATCACCACAACGCCGCGCGCCGTGGCGCTGGTGACATCTACATTATCCACGCCAATGCCGGCACGCCCCACCACCTTCAGGCGCGGTGCGGCTTCCAGCACTTCCCGCGTGACCTTGGTGGCGGACCGCACCGCGAGGCCATCATACTCACCAATAATGGCGCGGAGTTCCGCCGGCGTCAGGCCGGTTTTCACATCGGCTTCAATGCCGCGCTCACGAAAAATCGCGACCGCGGCGGGGCTGAGTTTGTCGGAAATCAGAACGCGCGGCATGGGCTTCACGCCCCTGCCATTTCGGCTTGCACAGAAGCCAGCGCCCAATCCAACCAGGGCAGCAGCGCCTTGATGTCGCTGGTTTCAACCGTGGCACCGCCCCAGATGCGCAGGCCAGGCGGTGCATCACGATAAGCGCCGGCATCCAGCGCCACACCTTCCTTTTCAAGCAGGGAGGCAACCTTCTTCGCCGCCGCCGCTTGCGCCTCGGCCGCCAAAGCCGCGAACCAAGGTGCTGTGATCGTCAGGCAGATGGAAGTGCAAGACCGCGTCGCCTCATCCTGCGCTAGGAAGCCATAGCCGCTGCCCGCTGCCACCCAATCCGCAACCGCGGCAAGATTGGCTTCGCTGCGCGCGATCAAGCCCTTCAGGCCACCAATGCTTTCGGCCCAGCGCAGCCCATCCAAAGCATCCTCAACGCAGAGCATGGATGGCGTGTTGATGGTTTCACCCTTGAAAATACCTTCGCTGAGCTTGCCGCCACTGGACAGGCGAAAAATCTTTGGCATGGGCCAGGGCGGTGAATAGGATTCAAGCCGCGCCACGGCGCGCGGAGACAGCGCCAACATGCCATGCGCTGCCTCGCCGCCCAGTACCTTCTGCCAGGACCAGGTAACCACATCCAACTTCGCCCAGGGCAAATCCATCGCAAAGGCCGCGCTGGTCGCGTCACAAATTGCAAGCCCTTCGCGATCGGCGCTGATGAAATCTGCATTCTTCAGGCGCACGCCACTGGTGGTGCCGTTCCAGACGAAAAGCGTATCCCGCGCCGGATCAACCGCGCCGAGATCGGGCAGCTTGCCATAGGGCGCATCAAGCACGCGCGCATCGGCCAGCTTCAACTGCTTCAGCACATCAGTGGCCCAATCCTTGGAGAAGGATTCCCACACCAGAACATCCACCCCGCGCGCGCCGAGCATGGACCACATCGCCATTTCTACCGCGCCGGTATCAGACGCCGGCACAATGCCAAGCCGCCAATCCGCCGGCATGCCCAGGATGAATTTGGACAGCGTAATCACTTCCGCGAGCTTCGCCTTAGGTGTTGCGGCGCGGTGGCTGCGGCCAAGCAGCGCGCCTTCCAAAGCTGCCAGCGACCAGCCAGGACGCTTGGCGCAGGGACCAGAGGAAAAACGAGGATTGGCCGGGCGGATCCCCGGCTTGGTGGCGCTTGCCATGATGTGGCTCCCTTCCAGAAGCGAATGCGCCCCGGTGGGGGGGCGTGGCCCAGGTTTTTTCTACGCTCGGGGCGTGGGAGGATCAAGCCGGAATAGGGCACATGTCGCTTGTCTCCCGTCCCTAGCCGCGCCAGGGTGGCGGCATGATTCCAGATATCCCCGCGCCGGGTCAGGCCGCGACGCTTCGGCCTGGCTTGCGCTGGCTGCGCTTTCCCCTGCCCTTCCCGCCGAGCCATGTGAATGTCTGGCTGCTGGAAGATGGGCCGGGTTGGCTGGTCATTGATTGTTCCATCGCATCCGATCCAACGCGCGATTTGTGGCGCGAAGCCCTGGCGGGCGATGCCTTTGGCGGGCGGCCACTGCACCGGCTGTTGGTGACGCATTTCCATCCGGATCACGCGGGGTTGATGGGCTGGCTGGCCGAGAATCACGGGCTTGTCCCGCTGATGACCAAGATCGAATGGCTTCAGGCCCGCGCGCTATTTTTCGATACGGGCGCGGACATGGTGGAACACCAGGCGCGCTTTGCCGAAGCCGCCGGCGCGCCGGCCGAATTTGCGGATTTCCTCCGCGCACGCGGGCCACTTTATGTGAAATCTGTGGCACCGCTGCCACGTGTTTTTCAAGCCATCGCGGATGGGCAGATGCTAAGCATTGGCGGGCAGCCCTGGCGCGTGATGACTGGCCAGGGCCATGCGCCGGATATGGCTTGCCTATACAATGACGAAGACCGCGTGCTGATTGCCGCTGATCAGATTCTGCCGCGCATTTCACCTTATATTGGCTCGCATCCCGGTGAACCTGCCGCTGATCCGCTTGGCGCCTTTCTGACGTCCCTGGATCGTTTCCGCACACTTCCCGAAGATGTGCTGGTGCTGCCTTCCCATGGGGAACCGTTTTACGGCCTGCATGCGCGGCTGGATTGGCTGGCAGCGCATCACGCGGAACGGCTTTCGCTGCTGATGGATGCCATGGCCGATAGTAGTGCTCATGATCTGCTGCCGGTGCTGTTCCGCCGTCCGCTCGATTTACGTAATCTTGGTTTTGGGCTGGGCGAGACTCTGGCCCATTTGCGGCGTTTGCAGGTGATGGGCGAAGTGATGGCGGAACAAGACAATGTCGGCGTCATGCGCTGGCGCCGCCTGTGAGGAGAAGATGATGACCCCAGAAGAAACCATCGCGGCCATTCGCGCCGATGCGCGCTTTGCCGCTGCTTCCGAAAAACTCGCCAACGATCATGCGCGCATGGTGGAAGATTGCATCACGCTGACGCAAATCCCGGCACCTCCCTTTGCCGAGGAAGAACGCGCGGCCGCCTATCTTGCTATGCTGCGCGCCCATGGGCTGGAAGAAGTGGAGCAGGATGAAATCGGCAATGTGATGGGGCTGCGCCGCGGCTTCGGCAATGGCGAGATTCTGGTGATTGCTGCGCATCTGGACACGGTGTTTCCCGCAGGCACGGATGTGCGCGTGAAGCGCGAAGGCACCAAGCTTTTCGCGCCGGGTGTGAGTGACGATACCTGGTCGCTTGCCGTCAATCTCGGCTATTTGCGCGCCCTTGATGCGGCGGGCATTCGCACGCGGCATGATTTGCTGTTTGTGGGTGATGTCGGTGAAGAAGGCCTCGGCGATTTGCGTGGCATTCGGCATCTTTTCACCAAGGGGCGGCACCGGGCGCGCATTCGTGGCTTCCTGACCGTGGATAGCCCGCAGGTGGAAGGCATTGTCAGCGGTGGGGTTGGGTCCAAGCGCTATCGCGTGACTTTCCAGGGGCCGGGCGGGCATTCCTATGCCGCTTTTGGCTTGGTCAATCCCATGTATGCCATGGCGGAATGCGCGCGCGGCTTGGCCGCGGTGAAAGTGCCGGATAGCCCGCCCACCACGCATTGCGTGAGTGTTGTCTCCGGCGGCACTTCTATCAATGCCATTGCCAATCGTGTGGTGATCGAGGTTGATTTGCGGTCTGCTTCAGCGGCCGAACTTGCCAAGCTGGATCTGGCCTTTCTTGAAATCGTCGATTTGGCGGTCGCGACTGAAAACGCTGCGCGTTCCACCACGAATGGTCTGATCACCGCCGAGGTCACACCGGTTGGTGATCGCCCGGCGGGGGAAACCCCGGCGGGCAGCCCGATCCGGGCCTTGGCGGCGGCGGCGGTTGCTGCGGAGGGCTATCGGCCGAGTTTTGAATGGTCTTCGACGGATGCGAATATTCCGATGTCGCTTGGCATCCCGGCGTTGAAGATTGGTGCGGGCGGGCGCGGCGGACGGGCACATTCTTTGGATGAATGGTTGGATGTGGAACCAACGGAAGCGCTAAGCGGCATGCGTTCCAGCCTGGCGGCGATACTGGCCATTGCCGGCATGGAAGGGGTGGGCTGACAGGCGGGCAGGCGCTGCTTGGCTGGACAGCGCCCAAACGCTGGCGATGATGCGCTATATTCGCGCCGATTCGCGTGCGCAGAGGGGGAGAGACGATCATGGCAGGTCATGGGCATGGTGCGGAGCCGGGCGCGGAAGGCCATAAGGGCGTTGCGCTGCTGATTGCGGTTTTGGCGCTGTTTCTGGCGCTGGCAGAAACCGGGGCCAAAGGCGCGCAGACGGAAGCCTTGGCCAAGAATGTGGAAGCCGCCAATCTTTGGGCGTTTTTCCAAGCGCGGACCATTCGCCAGACCAATGTGCGCACGGCGGCGGAGCAGGTCACGCTTGATCTGGCTACGGCGCCTGAGGGCCAGCGCGCCGCCATGCAGCGCCAGATCGAAGCTTGGCGTGGCGCCGCGACGCGTTGGGAGAGTGAGCCGGAAACCGGCGAGGGTCGGCGCGAATTGATGGCGCGGGCGAAGGCAGCCGAGACGAAGCGTGATACTTCCAGTGCCGCTTATCACAATTATGAGATTGGTTCAGCGGCCTTTCAGGTGGCTATTGTGCTTGCTTCGGCCTCCATCATTACGGGTGTTGGCCTGCTTGCTTTCGTTGCCGGTGGCTTGGGCGTTGTCGGCCTGGCTGATTGCCGGGCCATCAGTTTCCCATCATGACCTCAACCGCCCCCCTTCTACCCCCCGAACGCGCTGCCCAGCTTGCCGCCGAATTCGGCCTAAAGCCCGATGAATATGAAAGGGTTTTGGCCATTCTTGGCCGCACGCCGCGCTTTGCGGAGCTTGGCCTGTTCAGCGTGATGTGGTCGGAGCATTGCTCCTACAAGTCATCGCGTGTTTGGTTGAAGGAACTACCGACCAAGGCTCCTTGGGTGATCCAGGGTCCTGGTGAGAATGCCGGCGTGATTGATATCGGTGAGGGGTTGGCCGCGGTTTTCAAAATGGAAAGCCATAACCACCCATCTTACATCGAACCCTATAATGGTGCGGCAACTGGGGTTGGCGGCATTTTGCGTGATGTCTTCACCATGGGTGCGCGGCCGATTGCCAATTTGAATGCGCTGCGTTTTGGCGCGCCCGATGCGCCGCGCATGAAGCGCATTATTGATGGTGTGGTGCGCGGCATTGGTGGCTATGGAAATTGTGTGGGTGTGCCGACCGTGGGCGGGGAAGTAAATTTCCACCCGCACTACAATGGCAATCCCCTGGTCAATGCCATGACGGTTGGGATTGCGCGGGCTGATCGTATTTTCACCGCCAAGGCGACGGGTATTGGCAATTCCGTGGTTTATGTGGGTTCCAAAACCGGGCGCGATGGCATCCACGGCGCCACCATGGCGAGTGCGGAATTCAGCGCCGATTCGGAAGAAAAGCGCCCGACGGTGCAGATCGGCGATCCATTTGCCGAAAAACTGCTGATCGAAGCCTGCATGGAATTGATGGCGACGGATGCGATTGTTGCCATTCAGGATATGGGCGCGGCGGGGCTGACGAGTTCCAGCGTGGAGATGGCCGGCAAGGGCGGCATGGGCATCGAACTTGAAATGGAAGCGGTGCCGCAGCGCGAAGAAGGCATGTCGGCTTATGAGATGATGCTGTCCGAAAGCCAGGAACGCATGCTGATGATCCTGAAGCCAGGCCGAGAGGCCGAGGCGGAGGCGATTTTCCGCAAATGGGAATTGGATTTCGCGGTGATCGGCAAGCTGACCGATACCGGGCGCATCGTGATCCGCCATAAGGGCGTGCTGGAAGCGGATATTCCGCTGGCGCCGCTGGAATCCGAAGCGCCGCTTTATCGGCGCCCTACTGCGGATACGCCGAAGCAGCCGGTGCTGGTGGCTTCGGCCATTCCCGATCCGGTCGGGATTGAGACAGCTTTGATGATGCTTGTTGCCTGCCCTGACCTTTGTTCGCGGCGCTGGATTTGGGATCAATATGACAGTCTCGTGAATGGCCAGACGGTGCAGCGCCCCGGCGGTGCCGATGCCGCCGTGGTCAGGATTGAAGATCATGACCGGGCGCTTGCCATGACCACGGATTGCACGCCACGCTATTGCCTGGCGGATCCCGAGGAAGGCGGCAAGCAGGCGGTGGCGGAAGCGTGGCGCAATATCACCGCCGTTGGCGCGCTGCCTTTGGCGATCACCGACAATATGAATTTCGGCAATCCGGAAAAGCCCGAAATCATGGGGCAATTTGCCGCGGCGGTGCGGGGTATGGCGGCGGCGTGTATCGCGCTGGATTTCCCGGTCGTCTCTGGCAATGTTTCGCTTTACAATGAGACCGAAGGTCGCGCGATTTTGCCGACGCCGGCGATTGGTGGCGTAGGTGTGCTGGAAAAGGCCGAACAAGCCATTGGGCTTGCCATGCCGGCCAAGGGCGATTTGGTGCTGATTGGTGATACGCAAGGCTGGCTTGGCCAATCGCTGTGGCTGCGCGAAATCGCG
>JAPLOJ010000147.1 GCA_026400795.1 Alphaproteobacteria bacterium | reverse complement strand
CCAATGCGTCTTGCACCACCAATTGCTTGGCACCCGTGGCCAAGGTGCTGCATGAAAACTTCGGCATTCTGCGCGGCTATATGGTGACGATCCACGCCTATACGGGCGATCAGAACACCGTTGATACGCTGCATAAGGATCTGCATCGCGCCCGCGCCGCGGCGGTTTCCGCGATCCCGACCTCGACCGGCGCTGCGAAGGCTGTGGGCCTGGTGATGCCGGAATTGAAGGGCAAGCTGGATGGCACGGCCATTCGTATCCCAACGCCCAATGTCTCCCTCGTTTCGCTCGATTTCGTGCCCGCCAAGGAAGGTGTGACGAAGGAGGCTGTGAATGCGGCGATGAAGGCGGCGGCTGAAGGCGAATTGAAGGGTATTCTTGGCTACAACACCGAACCGCTGGTCAGCATTGATTTCAACCACAACCCCGCTTCTTCCACCTTTGATGCGACGCAGACTCAGGTGGTGGATGGCGGGTTGGTGCGCGTGCTGTCCTGGTATGACAATGAATGGGGCTTTTCGAACCGCATGAGCGATACGGCGGCGTTGTTCGGCTCCCTCTAATCTGGTGTTCCGGGGCAGCGCGCCACGTGCTGCCCCCCCCTGCACGAGGTTCCATCATGGCTTTCAAGACGATTGATGCGCTTCCCGCCAAGGGTCAGCGCGTATTGCTGCGCGCGGATTTGAATGTGCCGGTCAAGGATGGCCGCATCACGGATCGCACCCGCATCGAACGGCTTTGCCCGACCATCGCGGAATTGGCGCAAAAAGGTGCCCGCGTGGTGGTGCTGAGCCATTTTGATCGGCCCAAGGGCAAGCGCGTGCCGGAAATGTCCTTGAAGCCCATGCAGGAAGCCTTGGCTGCGGCGCTGAACCGCCCTGTCGCCTGGTGTGATGATTGCGTGGGTGAAGCGGCGGAAGCGGCCGTCGCGGCTTTGGCTGATGGTGATGTGTTGCTGCTGGAAAACACGCGCTTTCATCCCGGCGAGGAAAAGAATGACCCCGCCATGGCGGCGGCACTCGCCAAACTCGGCGATGCCTTTGTGAATGATGCGTTTTCGGCAGCGCATCGCGCCCATGCCAGCACAGAAGGCGTCGCGCGGCTGGTGCCGGCCTATGCCGGGCGGTTGATGGAAGCGGAATTGAAGGCGCTTGATGCGGCGCTCGGCAATCCTGCACGGCCATTGGTGGCCATTGTGGGGGGTGCGAAGATTTCGACCAAGCTGGAATTGCTGGGCAATCTTTGCAGCAAGGTGGATGTGCTGGTGATTGGCGGCGCCATGGCCAATACCTTCCTGGCCGCGCAGGGCCATGGCATGGGTAAATCCCTGCAAGAAGCCGAAATGCACGAAATGGCGCGCCAGATCCTGGAGCAGGCCAAGGCCGCCAATTGCGAAATCCTGCTGCCGGTTGACCTGGTGGTGGCCGAGGAATTCCGCCCCAATCCGCCAACCCGCACCGTGGACGTGGATCGCGTACCAGCAAACATGATGGCGCTGGATGTTGGCCCGGAGACCGAGGCAGCACTGGAAGCGCGGCTCCGCACCGCTTCCACCCTGGTCTGGAATGGCCCGCTGGGTGCGTTTGAAACGGTGCCTTTTGATGCAGCAACGGTGGCGGCGGCGCAAACCGTGGCAGCGCTGACGCAATCCGGCGCGCTGAAATCCATTGCGGGCGGGGGTGATACTGTGGCCGCACTGCGCCATGCCGGTGTGCTGGAGCGCATGAGCTATGTCTCAACCGCCGGCGGCGCCTTCCTGGAATGGCTGGAGGGCAAGGAATTGCCGGGGGTCGCCGCGCTCGGGTAAGCGTATTTTGCGCGACTGATTCACGGCTCCAGCGATACCGCCTCCGCCGATCAGACGCGTGGTTTGCGCGGCTGATTCACGGCTCCGGCGATACCGCCTCCGCCGATCAGACGCGAGCAGGTTGACGCTGCCCGCCAAGGTGCAAAACTCGGTCTATTCAAAGGGCAGGAATAGACCATGCGGCAAATGCATCTTGTCGGCTTCATGCAGGCACAAAACTGCACGAATTACGCCAGTTCCTGGCGGCACCCGCAGTCGCGCACGGATTTCCTGACGGCGGATTTCTTCCAGGAAATTGGCCGCATCCTTGAAGCCGGAAAATTCGACATGGGCTTCTTCGATGACCGGCTTTCCATGCCCGATCGTTATGGCAGCGACCATCACCACACGGTGGAACATGGCATTCGCTGCGTGAAACTGGACCCGGTGGTGACGCTCACCATGATGGCCGCCGTCACATCACGTCTTGGCCTGGGTTCCACGGCCTCCACCACCTATTATGAACCCTTCCATGTGGCGCGCGCCATGCAGACGCTGGATCTGATGAGTGCAGGGCGCGCGGCCTGGAATATCGTGACATCTCTGAATGATGGCGAAGCGGCCAATATGGGCCATGACGAAATGATGGAACATGATCGGCGCTATGACCGCGCCGATGAATTTGTGGAAATCGTGCTGGGCCATTGGGATGCCTGGGAAGATGATGCGCTGATTATTGATAAAACCACAGGCCGCTTCGGCGATGGCAATAAGGTGCATCGGCTGGATTATCGCGGCAAATTCCTGAAATCGCGCGGCCCCTTCACCGTGCCGCGCAGCCCGCAAGGCCGCCCAGTACTGATCCAAGCCGGCAGTAGCGGGCGCGGCAAAAGTTTTTCTGCGCGCTGGGCGGAATTGGTTTTCGTCGCCTATCATGATGTGGCTTCTGGTGCGCGCGAATATGCCGAATTCAAGCACATGATCGCCGCTGCCGGGCGGAATCCGGATCATGTGAAGGTGGCGACCTTGATCTCCCCCATCTGCGCCGCGACCAAAGCCGAAGCGGAAGACAGGGCCGCGCTGATTGCCAGCCTGCCGCTTGAAATCGATGCGCTGTCGCTGCTGTCAGAAGCGCTGAATTTCGATTTCTCGACCAAAGGCATGGATGAACCCTTCAGCGATGAAGAAATGGCCGGCATGCAGGGGCTGCAAGCCATTCGGGATCGTGTGGTGAGGAATACCGGCAAGAAGAACCCGACGGTGCGGGAATTTATCACCGGCAGTGGCAGGGGCCGGCCAAATATGAACATGGTCGGTGGCCCCAAGGAAATCGCTGACAAGATGGAAGAATGGTTCACCAAGCCCGCTTGCGATGGCTTTGTCGTGGCCGCGACTTACGTGCCGGATGGCTACCGCGATTTCGTGACGCATGTGGTGCCGGAATTGCAGCGCCGCGGGTTGTTCCGCAAGGAATATTCCGGGCCGACGCTGCGCGACCATCTGGGCCTGGCGAAATCCACCATTGGCGATTGGCGCCCGGCCAGCGCCGCCGAATAGGCGTTGATTTTCCAGGCGAGCCTGCGCCATCCTGCACCAAAGGCGGGCCTAACCCTGCCGGAACAATAGGAAGGAACCACCATGCGCGCTGCGATATTCCGCAAAGGCAGTTTTGTGCTCGGCGATGTGCCGGACCCGCAACTCCAGCCCGGCCAGGTGCTGGTGCGCACCAAGGCCTGTGGCATTTGCGGTACGGATTTGCACGCGGCGCGCTTCACGAAAGAATTCGTCTCCCTCGCTCAGCGCAGCGGCGGGCGCTGGAATATGGATACCGAACGCGATGTGGTTTTCGGCCATGAATTTGTGGGCGAGGTTGTGGCGAATGGCCCAGGCACGGAAGGCAAGTTCAAGCCGGGGGATTTGGTCACCTCCATGCCGCTCACCATCGCTGGTTCAACAATATTGGGCATGGGCTACAACCCGGATTTGCCGGGCGGTTTTGCCGAATATATGCCGCTCGCGGAACGCATGTTGTTGCCGCTGCCCGCCGCGATGGAACCCGACCACGCCGCGCTGACAGAACCCATGGCGGT
>JAPLOJ010000178.1 GCA_026400795.1 Alphaproteobacteria bacterium | reverse complement strand
GCATAGGCCATGGGAAGCGCGGTAATAGCTTGCATCACAAAGATGCAAAATGTCACCAGAAACCCGTTCAGAATAAAGCGCGCCAAAGGCACCCGGGTGAAGGCTGCCGTATAGTTTTCCACCGCATACCATTGCTGCGGCAGGAGGGTGAATTGAGGCGCGAAGACTTCCCCGGGTGGCTTAAAGGAAATGGAGATCATCAGCACGAAGGGGGCAAGCATGATGCCAGCGCCAAGAATAAGCAGCGCGTGACGCAGAATTATACTCAAACGCTTAGCCATAATGCGCACGCCTATCGAGAGCGATGGTCTGGAGCATGGTGAGGCAGAGCGTCAGGATCAGGAAAATGACGGTAATCGCGGCTCCATAGCTTGACCGCAGAAAGGTGAAGCCCTGCTGCACCATTGTATAAAGCAGCACTTCGGTTGCCTTGGATGGCCCGCCTTCAGTGAGCACAGCGACCGTATCAAAGACCTGAAAGCTGCGGATGGCCGTGATTGCGACGACAAATACAAGGGAGGGACCAAGCATGGGCCAGGTGACGCGACGAAAGCGTTCCCAGGCGCCATCGGCACCGTCCATGCCAAGCGCCTCATAAAGATCCTTCGGGATCGCCTTCAGCCCTGCCATGAAAAGGATCATCGCAAGGCCAAGATTCTGCCAGACGCCAATCGCAATGAGGGCAAAAAGCGCCGTATCAGGATTTTGCAACCAATCAGCGGTGGGCAGGCCCAGGGCCCGGAAAAGCTGATTGATGAAGCCAACGGTCGGATGGAACATGAATTCCCAGACCAACGCCATGGCGAGCAGCGTTGACGCGACCGGCAAAAAAAATGCAGCGCGGTAAAAGGCCTTACCGTGGCTGACACTTTCGATCAGCAGGGCGGCAAGAAGGCCAAGAAGCACCGTGGCCGGAACAGAAATACCCACATAGATGATGGTATTCTTGAGCGAGATCCAGAATACCCGATCGCCCCACAGCTCGATGTAATTATCGAGCCCAGCCCACCGAAGGCTTGCCTCGCCAAAGTTCCAATCCGTGAAGGAAAGCAGCACTACGGAAACCGCGGGGCCAAGCAACATTGCCCACATCAGCAGAAAGGCGGGCAAGCTTAGCAGATAGGCAGTCAAGGCTTCCGCCTGCAACAGTCGCGCTGAAGGACCCGCGCTACGCATGAACAGACTCCGCTTCATAGAGCGGGCGCCGCGCACCATCGCGGTCGAAAAGAATGGCGCGCCTTGGCAGAATATGGATGGTGTCCTGGCCGGAAAGGCGCTCAGCTGTCGCTGGGGGAAGGCGAAGAATTGTTGGATCTGGTACGCCTGCAACTTGGCAATGCACCAGCGTTTCCATTCCCAGTTTTTCCATGCGCAATAAGCGAGCCGCAAGCCCATGGCGATTCAATTCAAGCGCTTCCGGGCGTATCCCAAGCAGTGCGGGTCCTGAAAAGCCGCCCGCGTGGAAGGGTAGATGAATGCCGCTCATCATCAGCGCGCTGCGCGATGTAACATCAACTGGCCAAATATTGATGGGCGGGGTGCCAACAAAGCGCGCGACGGCCAGGCTTTGCGGATCGTCATAAAGCGCTTGTGGTGCCGCCAATTGCAGGACGTTGCCCCCTTCCATGACAGCAATTCGATCAGCCATGGCCATGGCTTCCGATTGGTCATGCGTCACATAAATTGTAGTGACACCCAGCCTGCGCGTGAGGGAGACGATTTCAGCCCGCGCATCAGCCCTAAGCCGTGCATCAAGATTGGATAGGGGCTCGTCCATTAGAAAGGCGGCCGGGTGTCGCACCATGGCCCGCGCCAAGGCCACGCGCTGTCTCTGCCCTCCCGAGAGCTGCGCCGGCTTTCGGTGCAGCAGCGCCTCAAGCCCTAAGGGCGCTGCAGTGGCCACTACATCGCGTGAAATCGAAGCCCGCAGGGGACGCGCACCAGGCATTAGCCGGCCAAGAAGCGGGAGGCGTTGAAGCGCAGACAAGCGGCGCATTTCAAGAGGCAAGGCAATATTCGCAGCAACCGTCATGTACGGGTAAAGCGCGTAGGATTGGAAAACCATCGCCAGATCGCGGGCCTTTGCCGGCAGGGCATCCACCTGGCGATCACCAATGAACACGCTGCCTTGGTCGGCCGTTTCAAGCCCTGCGATGATCCGCAGCAAGGTGGATTTGCCGCAACCGGAAGGACCAAGGATCGCGAGAAATTCGCCATCCCTTACGTCCATCGAGACATCACGCAGAACCTGCGTCGCACCGAATTGCTTCGCAATGTGCCGAAGCATTATCCCGGGCATGAGGCGCCCTCCAATCCAATAACGCCTGGCGGGATAGTCGCCTTATGTTTCAGTGCTGTGGCGCTTTGGTGAAGGATGTTCGAATGCTTGCCCTTCGCCGTAATGGGTCATAGTCACTTTTATGTGTTTTTAAGCGGATGCGCTGCGGCGCAAGTATTTGGGCTATCATGCGCTGATATGGAGAACGCTCCGAATTAGATTGTTCATATTTTTGTCATCCGCTTGCAGCAATTGATGCCTCTTCATCGGGTTTTATTTGGCAAGCGAGTCGCACGCTGAAGTGCGACAAGTTGGAGATCGTCTCATGAAACGTCGTCACCTTCTGATGTCTGGCTTGGCCGCCGGCATGGCATTCGGCCCTGCGGCCGCTCAGGCGGCACGCGCTGTCTGCTATAACTGCCCTCCGGAATGGGCAGATTGGGGCGGCATGCTGCGGCTTTTGCAGAGCCGGATTAGCCTGACGGTCCCGCCTGACAATAAAAACTCCGGCCAATCCCTGGCGGCTTTGATCGCTGAACGCGCGCGCCCCGTGGCCGATGTTGTCTATCTTGGTGGCCAGGTTGGCCCACAGGCGCGCGAAGCCGGCGTCCTCACGCCATATAAGCCTGCCCGTTTTGACCGTATCCCCGCAGGGCTCAAGGATGAGGAAGGCTATTGGTTCACCATCCATTCCGGAACGCTTGGCATTTTTGTGAATACGCGGGCGCTGGGCAATCGCCCCATTCCGCAAAGCTGGAATGATCTTCTCAACCCAACCTATCGCGGCATGGTCGGCTATCTTGATCCGACCTCTGCCGCTGTGGGCCAGGTTGGTGTTGTGGCCATCAATCTGGCGCTTGGTGGCAGCTATGAGAATTTTGATCCGGCCATAGCGTTTTTTAAGCGCCTGCAAGCCAATCAGCCGATCGTGCCGAAGCAAACCGCCTATGCGCGCGTGCTTTCCGGCGAAATCCCGATCCTGCTCGACTACGATTTCAACGCCTACCGTGCGCAATATAGCGATAATGCCCCGACGCGCTTCGTCATCCCGACGGAAGGCACGCAAACGCTTCCCTATGTCATGGGCCTGGTTGCCAATGGGCCTAACCCCGATAATGGACGGCGCATGTTGGATTTTCTTCTTTCGGATGACGGGCAACGTCATTGGGCCGGCGCCTTTTTGCGCCCGGTTTTCCCCGAATTGATGCCGGAAGCCGCACAAGCACGCTTCCTGCCGGCGGCGGATTATGCGCGCGCGCAACCATTGGATGTGCGCAAGCTTGCCGGCGCCGTCCGTGCCCTTGCTGATCGTTATCAGCGCGAGATCGGGTAATGCATGACCGCCTGCGTGCGGGGTTGCTTATCGCGCCCGCACTGGCGGTTTTCCTCGCCTTCTTTCTAATCCCACTTGGATATTTGGCGGTGGCGGGCGGTGCGGGTGGCTATAGCGCTATCCTCACCGAACCGCGTTTCCTGCGCAGCCTGATCTCTACCCTTTTGGTGGCGGCGGCGACGACGGCCATAACGCTTTTCATAGCGACCATCATGGGCCTGTTCCTGGCACGCGTGAGATTTCGTGGCAGGTCAACGCTGCTGGCGTTGCTGACCCTGCCTTTGGCTTTTCCCGGCGTCGTGGTCGGCTATCTTGTCATCATGCTTGCCGGTCGGCAGGGTTTGGTCGCCGAGGTTTCTATGGCGCTCGGCGGCGATCGCATTGTTTTTGCCTATTCGCTGGCCGGTCTTTTGCTCGGCTATGTCTATTTCTCGATTCCGCGCACCTTGCTGACCCTGATGGCGGCGGCAGAGAAACTTGATCCGCGTCTTGAAGAAGCAGCGCGTTCCCTTGGCGCATCCCCTTTCGGTGTTTTGCGTGATGTCTTGCTGCCGGGAATGGCACCCGCAATGGCGGCTGCTGGAGCAATTTGCTTTGCCACCGCGACCGGCGCTTTTGGAACCGCCTTCGCGCTTGCGTCACGTATCGATGTATTGCCCATGGTCATCTACACGCAATTCACACTCCAGGCGAATTTGGCAGTCGCAGCAGCGCTCTCCTTCTCATTGGGTATCGCAACCTGGGCTGTTCTAGCCCTCGCCCGTGGCGCAAGCGGCGGAGCTGCTGCATGAGGCGTGGTATCGGTTTCTGGACTGGCCTTTGCTTTACATTGCTCATTTCGGCCTTTCTCATTCTGCCCATATTTGCCTCCGTCATCGCGGGTGTCACGGTCAATCAGTTTGTGGGAATATCAAGTGGTTTAACAACGCGCTGGATCCTGGATGTTTGGGCGAATTATGGCGGAACGGTTTTGCTCTCGCTTCAGATTGCTTTTGCGACCTTGGTGATAACGCTGCTGCTTGGTATTCCTGCGGCCTATGTGCTCGCGCGCCATGCCGGTGTGACCGCGCGTCTTATTGAAGAAGCTTTGGTGATGCCGGTTGCAGTACCAGGTCTTGCGACGGCGCTCGGACTTATCTTGGCGTATGGCGCGGTTGGTGGGCTGCGGTCCTCATGGTATTTCATTCTTGTTGGCCATGTTGTTTTCTGCCTTCCTTTCATGATGCGTGCGGTACTGGCAGTCTTGCTCGCCATTGATCTCCATCGGCTTGAGGAAGCGGCGCGGGCTTGTGGTGCGTCTTGGGCGCAGCGTTTCTTTGGCGTGGTGCTGCCCAATATCCGTGGGGGGATTCTGGCAGGCAGCCTTATGGTCGTCACCCTATCGCTTGGTGAGTTCAATATGACTCTCTTGCTCCACACGCCCTTCACGCGAACGCTGCCTGTTGGCTTGGCTGATGCCTATACTGCGCTGCGCACCGAAATGGCCTCTGCCTACACGCTCATCTTCTTCGCCTTGATTGTGCCCTTGCTTAGCGCCATGCAATGGGTTGTTGGCCGGCTTGATCAGCAAAGGGGCAGCCGATGAGTATTGCGATCAGCCTCCGCGCTTGTGGCAAGACTTGGGCCGGTGGCGCCCGTGGATTGCTTCCGATTGACATGGACATCACCGCTGGCGAGACACTTGTGCTGCTTGGACCTTCAGGCTGTGGCAAGACAACGTTATTGCGATTGATTGCGGGCCTTGAGGTGCCGGATGCCGGTGGGCAGGTTCTGTTTGACGGCAAGGATGTAACCCGCCTGCCGATAGAACGACGCAATGTAGGCATGGTGTTTCAATCCTATGCTCTTTTCCCCAACATGGATGTGACTGGTAATATTGGTTACGGGCTGCGTGTACGCGGCACCCCAAAGGATGAGGTTCAGAAGCGCGTCGCGGAAATGCTGGAGATGATGCAGCTTACTGAATTCAG
>JAPLOJ010000125.1:2726-10367 GCA_026400795.1 Alphaproteobacteria bacterium | reverse complement strand
ACCTGCATTGTGGCGGTTTTGAACAGGGGGTTCTCACGATAGAATTCCGAAAGATAACGAGGGTCATCAATGGCAAGCTGGTTTGTAGGGACATAGCCGGTATTCTTGACCATCAAGGTCGTTCCTTCCGCGCTTGTTGAAAAGCGCAGGAATTTCCAGGCAGCCTCGCGCTTTGCGGCATCACGGGCGGTCAACATGCCGGCGGCACCACCTGTGGGCAGGCGGCCATTCACGGGATCAACAACCGGCAGCAGCGCGGTTTGCATTTCAAAATTCCGCCCGACGCTGGTCATCATATTCCGCAGGAAGGCCGTTGAACCAAAACGCATGCCAAGCTTGCCGGCCGCAAAGGCCTGCAGTGCCGTTGTGCCATTCAGTTGCGGCATCCCGCCTTCGGTCACCATACGGCGGAGCAAGCGCAAGCTGGCGAGACCTTCGGCGCCCGCGAAGCCTACGTCGCGCTCATCCGGGGTAAGCATGCGCGCACCATGGCTAAAGAGCAGCGCGGAAAACATCCAGTCATCGCCGGGCCATTGGAACCACATGCCTTCTGTGCCATCGCCAAGCGCCTTGATGCGTGCCGAAAGCGCAATCACCTCATCCCAGGTTTTTGGGAAAGCTTCTGGGGCAGGATTGGCGCCAACGCGGCGCAGAAGTTCGGTGTTGTAGTATGAAATCGCGTTGGATGCGGCATAGGCAAGCCCTGATTGCATGCCGCCAAAATGGCCAAGGGCAAGGATGCCGGGCGTATAGCCATGGGCTGCTGGATCACCCTCACGCGCAAGAAGGGGCGCGAGATCTTGAGCAATGCCTCGTTCGGCGAATACCCTCAACCGATTGAAGCCTTGGTATGAAAGATCGGGTAATTGATTGGTGGCCGCTTGCCGCAGGATAAGCTGATTGCCTTCCTCATAATTCGGCGTTGTGATGAAGCGGACCGTAGTATTCGGTTCACGCTTGGCAAATTCTGCCGCAATCGCGTCGCAACTTTCTTTGAAGATCTGCGGCTGTGCATAATGCACCGTGATTTCCACATTCCCCTGGGCGCGCAATTGCGGCGCGGCGAGCAAGCCGGCCGTGACGCCCAAGGCAGTGCGACGGGTAAATGATTTCATGGGATACGTCCTTCTGGTTTTGGGGGTCAGGAAGCGCGTGGTAACAGGCGCGTGACTTCGCGCTGCATGTCTTGAACTACCTGTTCAGGCGTGGCACGTGCCTCAACAAGACGCTGCAGATTATCGGATATGGTTTGACTGATGCGCACACCATTCGTGCCTGGGAATGCATACCAGGCGACAGTGATGGGAAGCTGGCGCATGGCTGCCGAGAATAGTGGATTGGCCCGGTAGAATTCACCCAACCAGCGTGGGTCATCTACCGCCATCTGGTTGCAGGGGACGTAGCCGGTATTCTGAACCATCAGCGCGGTGCCCTCGGCGCTCGTCGAAAATCGAAGGAATTTCCACGCGGCTTCCTGCTTCACCGGATCACGCGTGAGCAGCATGCCGGCTGAACCACCCACCTGAAGCCGGCCACGCTCTGCATCAATGACTGGCATGATCGTCGTTGCAAGGGGAAAGTTCTGCCCCACTGATTGCATGACATTGCGCAAGAAGGCGGTTGACCCGAAGCGGATACCGATACGCCCGGCGCCAAATGCCTGTTGTGCCGCGGGTGTGTTCAAATTTGGCATTCGCCCTTCGCGTAAAATACGCTGATAAAGCCGCATGGCAGCCAGACCTTGTGGCGTATCCATCATAAAGCGGCGTTCATCGCCGCTCATGTATTGGCCGCCATGACCGTAAAGTAACGCAGACCACGCCCATTCGCCGATGTCATAATAGAGCGGATCGGGCGCATTCGGTAGCCGAGCGATGCGAGCCGCGAGGTCAAGCACGCCATCCCAATTGGTTGGAAAGGTTCTGGCATCCACACCGACATCGCGCAGAACATCGAGGTTCACATAGGTGATCATTGTCGAAACAGCATAGGCAAGGCCCGCTTGCATGCCGGCGGTTCTACCAAGACCAAGAATGGTCTCACTATATCCCTGACTGGCAGTATTACTTTCGCGGTTCAGGAAGGGCGTTAGATCCTGACAGATACCGCGTTCGGCAAGGACGCGCAGCCTATTCAGGCCCTGATAGGTCAAATCCGCCTGAGTGCCGGCAACGGCCTGGCGCAAGATAAGCTGTGTTCCTTCATCGTAATTTGGAGTGGTCACCCAGTTGATGCGTATGCCGGGTTCATGGCGCGAAAAGGCTGCTGCAACGGCTTCCTTGGATTCACGAAAGACGTGTGGCTGAGAATAATGAACGGTGATTTCTACATTTGGTTGCGCGCGGAGCGCTGGTGCAGCAAGCCCCCCAAATACGATCCCCACCAGGCTTCTTCTTCGAAAATTGGGTGACTTTGGAATCATGACGGCTTCATCCCTTCAGCCCGGTTGTGGCGATACCCTCAACGAAGCGGCGTTGTGCGAAAAGGAATGCAAGGACTAGCGGCAGCGTCATGATCACGGCAGCCGCCATCAATGCAGCAAAATCATCGCCCGCCTCGTCTGAACGGAAATACAAGACACCAAGCGCTGGGGTGGCGCGTGCTTGCCCTTCAATCACAATCAGCGGCCAGAAAAGATCATTCCAATGCGCAACCACGGAG
Organism: Alphaproteobacteria bacterium; assembly: GCA_026400795.1. Lineage (GTDB taxonomy): Bacteria > Pseudomonadota > Alphaproteobacteria > Acetobacterales > Acetobacteraceae > Neoroseomonas. The sequence continues at coordinate 7,706 of JAPLOJ010000125.1, read as the reverse complement.
AAGATCGCAAAGGCCGTGGCCGCAGGCCATGCGTTTGGCAGGATGACACGCCAGACAATTTCAAATTCGCCAATGCCATCCAGGCGTGCGGCATGCACCAATTCATCAGGCAGCGCCTTGAAGAATTGACGGAATAGAAAGATCGCAAAGACTGAAATGGTGAAGGGCAGGATCAGCGCTGCATAAGTGTTCAACAGCCCCATTTTGCTGAAGGCAACATAAAGGGGCAACGCTGGAACGTGGGGCGGCACAAGAAGTCCCAGCATAACCAGGCCAAGGACCAGATCTCGGCCAGGGAAGTTTAGTTTCGCGAGCGCATAGGCTGCCGGAACAGCGAAAAGTAACTGAAAAAAAAGAATTCCAGCGCAGACAACAATACCGTTCCAGAGGTACCCAAATACCGGAATTTGTGAAAAAACCTGCCGATAATTCTCAACACCATAAAAGCGTTCCGGCCACAGATGGAGGCTGGCGCGAAATAACTCATCCAGTGGCTTCACGCTGGCGGAGATCATCCAGATATAGGGCATGAGCAGCAAAAGCGCGAGGAAGCCCAGCACAAGCAGGCGCGGCGTATCCGCCCAAAGCGATCTCAAGTCGCGCTTAGCCATAATGCACCCGCTTATCCAGAGCTTTGGTTTGAAGCCAGACAAGGCCCAGAACCATCATCAGGAAAACCAGGGTGATCGCAGCCGAGTATCCAAGCCGCATGAAGGTAAAGCCTTCCTTGTACATGGTATGCAGCAAGACTTCACTCGCCTTATTCGGCCCACCTTGGGTCAGAACAGCAACCGTATCAAAAACCCGAATACTGCGGATCATGGTAATGGTCAGCACGAAGAGTGTCGTTGGTCCAAGCATTGGCCAGGTGACGAGCCGAAACCGATCAAGCCAAGTTTTGGTCCCATCAACTTCTGCGGCATGATAGAGTTCCCGCGGAATCGCGCTAAGACCCGCCAGGAAGAGCACCATGTTATAGCCAATATTCTCCCAAGTACCGATGGCCCCGAGACTGAGCAGCACCCAATCTGAAGATGAAAGCCAGAAGGGAGGGGAGGTGACACCAAGAAGGCGCAAAAAAGCATTCAAAGGCCCAATCGTTGGATGTAGCAGATATTGCCAAGCTGCTGCCATGGCGACAGTCAAGGAAACTACTGGCAAGAAGAAGACCGCACGAAACAGGGCGCGCCCGCGAATGCCCGCTTCAATCAAAAGCGCTGCACCAAGGCCGAGTAAAATGGAAAGCGGCGTGACGAACCCGACGTAAATTACGGTATTGCGAAGAGCGACTGCAAAGCCACGATCTTCCAGCATTTCTTCAAAATTCGCTGCGCCAATCCAGCCCCATTCGAGTGCGCCCAATTCGTAATCTGTGAAAGCCAAAAGGATTGTTGCCAAGCTGGGCAATAGGAGCATTAGGAAATAGGCGATACCTGCCGGTAGGCTCAGCAACAGGCCGACCAGGGCTTCGCCCCGCGCAAGACGGCGCGGTCTTGCCTCAAATGATGCAGGCGCAGCCGCAGACATTGCTTCAGGCAAGGGTCAGTTCCTGGTTCTGAGTAGAATGTTTGCTTGGCGCCAGACGCTTGCCATTCTGATCAAACAGCAGAGCGTGCTTAGCCTCAAACGCAAGATGGATCACCTCACCGTCATGCGGGCGCGGCATTTCTGGAGGAAGCCGTATGATAAAGGCTTCATTACCGGCGCTATGGCGCGCATGAAGCAGCAGGCTTTCCCCGAGAAATTCGATACCTTCCGCCACACAAGGAATACCATTGGATTCGATCCGCAGATTCTCCGGACGAATGGCAATGGTAACGGGACCAGGCGGTGCATGAAGCCCACTTGAATTTCCCGCGATATGGACATGACCAGCGGCATCCGCTGCAGCCGAGATTAAATTGATCCGCGGGCTACCAATGAAAGTCGCCACGCGGATATCCTGCGGATCGTGATAGATCGCCTCAGGTGAGGAAACCTGTAGTATCTGACCAACTTGCATAACGGCGACGCGGTCCGCCATGGTGAGTGCTTCAGACTGATCATGTGTCACGTAGAGTGTCGCAGCGCCGACGCGGCGATGAATCTCAACAATCTCACGACGTGTTTGCACACGAAGCGCCGCATCCAGGTTGGAAAGCGGCTCATCCATCAGAAAAGCGTCGGGATGGCGAACAATTGCCCGAGCTAGCGCTACGCGTTGCCGCTGCCCGCCAGAAAGCTGCCCCGGCTTTCGATCTAATAAGGCGTCCAGGCCGAGCGACTGGGCAGCCTGAAGGACATCGGTGGCAATCGCCGCCCGCTTCTGCGAAAGGCCTGGCATCATGTGTCCAATAAGGGGAAGGCGCTCCATGGCGGAGAGTCGCCGCATGGCAAGAGGAACCGCGATGTTCTCCCCAACGGTCAGATGCGGGTAGAGGGCATAGTTCTGAAATACCATCGCGACATTTCGTTCGGCGGCGCGTAAGGCACTAACGTCTCGTGACCCGATGGAAAGAGAACCTGCATCGGCGGATTCAATGCCGGCGACGATGCGCATGAGGGTGGATTTGCCGCAGCCGGATGGCCCGACCAGGGCGACAAACTCACCTGCGGCCACGTCTAGCGACACGTTATCAAGCGCTTTTACCGACCCAAAGTGACGCGAAACAGATCTGATGGAGATGCCCTGCACGCAGAGTGACCCTGAAAGTTTGAGTAAGTCTGCTCGCAGATGAGCGGTGGCAATGACGTTTCTATTTTGTGATAGTTTGAAGAAAGCTAGTTTGGCTTGGGTGAGGGCGGCTTGGAAGCCGATTGAATATTTTCGGCTCAGCAGGGCGGGAAAGTCACTAAAAGTGCAGTTCATCCAGGAAGCTGCTAGTCAGCTTATGCCAAGGCTTCGCGCCGCTTCGTGCGTGGAGGATGGCAGTTCAGCCATGGCGGCGACCTCCCGCCGCGCATTAATAGGGCTTCTGCGCGGCAAAGGTATCGCTGGCGGCCATAACTTCCCTCTCGCTTGGCTTGGCGCGGCCCAGGGAAACATGCCGGCCATCGATGCCCAATACCATCCAGCGAGTTTCAGCTTCTGTGCGCATCGTCATCCAAGCGCCGCACCATTGGCGAGGCCCTGGCGGTGTTTGACCAATTCCAAGCCATCAGCGCCAAAGCGCTGCGCGTGATCAAACCAGCGAGCGGCATTGTCGCCGGCGATTTCGACCGCGACGCTGCCATGAGTGCCGAAACGCAATTGCTGTGGGCTGGAAAGGTCTCGGTTCGGATCTCCGCAAAGGTCACGTGCCAGATCGGCGATGCGAGCATTCAGGGCCGCTGCCACATCCTGAGCAGTAGCGTTCTTCATGTGGCATCCCCGGTAGCAACCGAATGGATGTGGCGAATCGGAACAGTCATCGGGCCTCCACGCGAAAGTGAGGCCCGCAATTAGGCACATGGGATTGCGGAATTCAGCGTCGGAGCCGGTGAGGCCTTTTCGCAGACAAACGGTTCAACCCTTCTACCCATGATATGCGCTACGGCTATCGGCGCGTGCATGTTGTTCTGCGACGTGAGGGTTGGATGACGAACATCAAGCGAACCTATCGACTGTACAGGGCTATGCAACTGAAATTGCGCTATAAAACGCCAAGACGCCGCGTGAAGGCCAAACTTCGGGAGGATCGCTCAGCGGCACCCAGACCGAACGAGACCTGGGCCATGGATTTTGTCCATGACCAATTGGCGACGGGCCGGAAGCTTCGTGTTTTGACGGTGGTGGATACCAAGGATCGTCCTGCCGCTATTGTTGCGCTGCTGCGCGGGGACGATGGTCGTGACGAAGTTGTAGTTTTCCCGATCACCTCCTCGCCCCCGCCTGACGCTGCTGCCGGTGTTGAGATACCGGCGGCGACACGCGATAGGCTTGGACTACAGGATGGACCCTGTTGGGTGATCGTGACTGAGGTGAACATCTTTGTCTGGCCTGGCCCGGATCTGCGCCGTCCAGAGAACGCCAATCATGGCTTCGTTTACGGTAGTCTGCCGCATGCGCTGATGCTGAGAATCAAGCAAAGCTTCGCCGCGTGGCGCGCGCGTGGGCGTGTTCGCGCAATCCGGCGTAGTGAGTAGGGCCCTTTTCATCGAGACGCCCCTAGATGGTTCTCCGAGACAATGGAATGCGCAACTCTGGAATTGATGAACTAGCTCAGTAGCCGGCGCTCGGCACAGCGATTGGGTAGGTCTCATGCGCTGAATTGGATGCGCGCCACTATGCGTCATTGGATCAATGGCTGGGATGGCAGCGTAACTCAGATGCAGCAGCCGTCTACAAACCTCGAAGAAATCATCCCATGCGCCGCGCGCGCCCTTTAATCTTCGCAAGCCCTGCGGCCACGAGTTCTACCTCCGGCCGCATGCCAAGCTCCGCGTTCGCGACCAGCGTGTCATTGCCGGCTTCCCCATAGAAGCGCTGACGAGAGTTGATCGAGCCCAGCAGGCTGTCATCGAAATTACCGCCGATGACATTTTCAATCCCCGACAGGCTGTCATTGCCCTCCGCGCCGGATGAAGTGCCAGCGGCAAGATCAACCGTGACCGCGCCCGTCGCAGAGGCATAGATGGCCCAATCCGCGCCATCGCCGCGACCACCTATAATCGTGTCATGGCCAAGGCCGCCATCCAGCGTGTCACTGCCAAGGCCACCATCAAGCAAATTAGCCTGGCTATCGCCATGCAGGCTATCGGCATCGTTGCCGCCATCGAGTAACTGATCGTTGCCCCCGCCCGCGACCAACGTATCATTGCCGGCTTCCCCATAGAGGCTCTGACCAGCGCCGTTCCCGCCCAGCAAGCTATCGGCATCGTTGCCGCCAAAAAGTTGCTGCTGGTTGCCCCCGCCCGCGACCAACGTGTCATTGCCGGCTTCGCCATCGAGGCGCTGATAGTCGCCCCCACCTGCGACCAGCGTATCATTCCCGGCTTGGCCATAGAGGCTCTGACCAGCGC
>JAPLOJ010000125.1:0-2706 GCA_026400795.1 Alphaproteobacteria bacterium | reverse complement strand
TCATTGCCGGCTTCCCCATAGAGGCGCTGACCAGCGCCGTTCCCGCCCAGGAGGCTGTCAGCGCCATTGCTACCGAGGACATTTTCAATCCCCGTCAGGCTGTCATTGCCCTCCGCGCCGGATGACGTGCCCGCGCCAAGATCAACCGTGACCGCGCCCGTCGCAGAGGCGTAGCTCACCCAATCCGTGCCATCGCCGCCGATGATCGTGTCATTGTCAGCACCGCCAAGCAGGCTGTCACTGCCACTGCCGCCATCCAGGATGTCATCGTTCAAGCCGCCCTGCAGGCTATCGGCATCAGCGCCGCCATCCAGGAAGTCATTGTTCGCGCTGCCCTGCAGGCTATCGGCACCGTTGCCGCCAAAGAGTTGCTGATCGTTGCCCCCGCCCGCGACCAGCGTGTCATTCCCGGTACCGCCAAAGAGGCGCTGACCAAAGCCGCTGCCGCCCTGCAGGCTATCGGCGTGAGTGCTACCGAGAACGTTTTCAATCCCGGTCAGGCTGTCATTGCCATCCGCGCCGGATGCAGTACCCGCGCCAAGATCAAACGTGACGGCACCGAAGGCGTCGGCGTAGCTCGCCCAATCCGTGCCATCGCCGCCGATGATCGTGTCATTGCCACGCCGGCCATTCAGCGTGTCATTTCCACTGCCGCCATCCAGGCTGTCATTATTCAAGCCGCCCACTAGGCTATCGGCATCAGCGCCGCCATCGAGGGTCTCGCTCAGGTCATGGTTCGCGAGCAGCGTGTCATTGCCCGCTCCTCCATAGAGGCGCTCCCCATACACATACCCAAAGCCGCCATTCAGGCTGTCATCGAAATTACTGCCGATGACATTTTCAATCCCCGACAGGTAGTCAATGCCATCCGCGCCTGATGAAATATACGCCCCAAGATCAACTGTGACCGCGCCGGTAGCAGTGGCATAGCTCGCCCAATCCGTGAACGTGCCAGAGCCGCCGCCGCCGAAAATCGTGTCATTGCCAAGGCCGCCATTCAGCGTGTCACTGTCAAGGCCGCCATCAAGCATATTCGCTAGGCTATCGCCCTGCAGGCTATCAGCACCATCGGCGCCATCGAGTAGCTGATCGTTGCCCCCGCCCGAGACCAGCGTGTCATTCCCCGTACCGCCATAAAGGCGCTGACCGAAGCCGTTCCCGCCCTGCAGGCTATCGGCATCGTTGCCGCCAAAGAGTTGCTGATTGTTGCCCCCGCCCCCGACCAGCGTGTCATTGCCGACTTCGCCATAAAGGAGCTGACCAGCGCCGTTCCCGCCCTGCAGGTTATCGGCACCGTCGGCGCCTAGGAGTAGCTGATCGTTGCCCCCGCCCGCGACCAGCGTGTCATTCCCGGCTTCGCCATAGAGGCTCTGACCAGCGCCGTTCCCGCCCTGCAATCCTGCGCGCCGGCGATATGGTGCTTGCGATGCGCAATGGCGAAGCCGTCTTCGAACCGCTCAGTTGGGTTGGCTCCATGGATGTCGCCGTGCCGCGTGATGCGGAAATGGCGACGAAGACAGCGCCGATCCTGATCAAGGCGGGTGCCTTGGCGGAAGGTCTGCCGGCGCGTGATCTGCGCGTCAGCCCCGATCACGCGATCGAGGTTGATGGGTACCTGATCCCGGCGAAGCACCTGGTGAATGGCACAAGCATTGTGCAGGAAGCCTGGTGCCAGCGCGTGACCTACTTCCACCTTGAACTGGAAGCGCATGGTCTGTTGTTGTCGGAAGGCCTCTGGAGCGAGAGCTATCTGGATGATGGTAACCGCGATGCCTTCAACAATGCGGGTCTGACCGGGCTGTTCCTTGACTTCGAAGCCGGGCGGTCCGCGGGTCAGTATGACGCGCAAGCCTGCCTGCCGGTGCTGCGTGATGGTCTGGCGCTTGACCTGATCCATGGGCGATTGGCGATCAGGGCGGAGGAATTAGCGGCGGCGGAAAAGGGCCGACGCAGGGGCTGAGTTTCCCTCCGCTGCCGCTAAGGGCACAATGGGCCGCTCGCTTCAGGCGACCCACCATGCCCGAAGGCCGCCTTGTTATCGGCACCAAGCGTTATTCATCCTGGTCCATGCGCGGCTGGCTTGCCGTGTATCTGGCCGGGCTGGATGTGGAGGAGGTGATGATTTCCCTCGCGGGTGGGGGCGGGACCTAGGCGCTGAGAACCGCAACGCCCACCGGGCTGGTGCCCTATCTGGAACATCGCGGCGCGCGGATTTGGGAAAGCTATCAACGCCGGTTGAAATCTGACCCACTTTTTACCATGGGCTGGGGCTACCATCGGTAGCTTCGCGATCGGCGCGCAGTTCCTGTTCCTTGGGCTGCTGACGGCGACCAGCTACAGATTTTCGCGTGGGCTCGGGCAGGCGCAGCGCAGTGTCCTTGCGCTTGGCTTGGCCACGCGGAATGCGGGTGCTGCCATCGCGCCGCTCCTCGCTGCACCCGAGATAGACCAGCGTGCGATTGTGATGGTCGCACTCGGAGTGCAACTGCAGATCGCCTGCGGCCTTGTGGCCGCCGCCTGGTTCGCGCGCGACGCGCAACCTATCAGCGCTTGAAAGAGAATTGTTTGCCGGCCTGGCTCATTCTCATGATTTACAACCAGGTCATCATTCACCATGTCGTGCCCCGCTGAATGTATCCATTCATAGGGAGAGTCCTCTGCTTTGATGGCTGATGATTGAGGTTATGGCAACGGGGATGGGGGCAT
>JAPLOJ010000134.1 GCA_026400795.1 Alphaproteobacteria bacterium | reverse complement strand
TCCAGCGCAATATCCACCTGCCGGTCCACTTCCCAGCCATTCACCGCGTCAATTTTTTCCTGCAATTCCGCCTGTTCGGCGAGCAGGTTGTTCATCTCCTCCTCAGTCATTTCCTCGGCGAATTTTTCGGAGATTTCGTTGAAGCGGGAGAGGTTTGCGGAAAGCTCGGCAAAGGCCGCGCGCACATTCTCCCCCACTGTCATATTGGGGTCGAGCTGCGGTTCCTGCGGCAGATAGCCAACCTTGGCCCCTTCAGCCGACCACGCTTCGCCGCCGAACTCCTTATCCTGCCCGGACATGATGCGCATGAGCGTGGACTTACCCGCGCCATTCGGCCCCAGCACACCAATCTTGGCGGTCGGCAGGAAGGAGAGCGTGATGCCCTTGAAGACTTCTCGCCCGCCCGGATAGGACTTGGTGAGGTTCTTCATGACATAGACATATTGATAGGCGGCCATGGGGCGGGGGACCTGATGCGGTTAGGGTGTTTCGAAGGGCGCTAATAGAACAGATTGCGGCTAGGTGAAATCCGCAAAGGGTTGCGCCATCCGGGGGATTTTTGCCCGGTTACGGGCGAAAAATGGGCCCGGCAGGACTCGAACCTGCAACCAAACCGTTATGAGCGGTCCGCTCTGACCATTGAGCTACAGGCCCACCACCACCCTGATAGCGCCGAGACCCCCTGAAAATCAAACACGCTTTGCTTCCCCCGCCAGCCGCGCCAGCACGCGCAGCAAATCCCGCGCCCGCTTCACCCGCTCCGCCAGGTCCATATCGCGGATCAGCGACAGCTTGGCATCGGGGCGGAGCTTCACGGCCCCCTTCTGCCCCTGGATCCAGGTAATCAGCCCGCCGGGATTGGCGAAATTCTGCCCCCGGAAGCTCAGCACCAGCCCCTTCGGGCCGGCATCCAGCTTTTCCACCCCCGAATCCCGACAGAGCCGTTTTATGGCGACCACTTGCAGCAGGTTTTCAACCTCAGCCGGCAGGGGGCCGAAACGGTCCGCCAATTCCGCCGCCATGGCGTCATTCTCGCCATCCGTAGCCAGGCCCCCGATGCGCCGATAAAGCCCAAGGCGCACGGGCAGGTCGGTCACGTAGTTTTCCGGGATCAGCACCGGCAGGCCAAGATTGATCTGCGGCGTCCAATCCCGCTCACTCTCCCTACCCTCGGCGCCGGCTTTGATATCCGCCACGGCTTCTTCCAGCATTTGCTGGTAAAGCTCGATGCCCACTTCGCGGATCTGGCCGGATTGTTCCTCGCCCAGCAGATTACCGGCGCCGCGAATATCCAGATCATGCGACGCCAGCGTGAAGCCGGCACCCAGATTATCCAGCGTCTGCATCACTTCCAGCCGCTTTTCCGCAGCCGCCGAAAGCCGATGCGCTTCCGGCCAGGTGAGGTACGCATAACCACGCTGCTTGCCGCGCCCGACCCGCCCGCGCAGCTGATAAAGCTGCGCCAGGCCGAACATATCCGCGCGGTGGATGATCAGCGTATTCACCGCCGGCATATCCAAGCCGCTTTCAACGATATTGGTGGACAGCAAAATATCATGCTTGCCATCGCCGAATTCGGTCATGACGCGTTCAAGTTCGGTGGGCGTCAAGCGGCCATGCGCCTGCACCATGCGCGCTTCCGGCACAATCTCGGTCAGGCGCTCGGCGAGCTTCGCCATATCTTCAATGCGCGGCACCACGCAGAAAATCTGCCCGCCACGGAAGCGTTCGCGTTGAATGGCTTC
>JAPLOJ010000111.1 GCA_026400795.1 Alphaproteobacteria bacterium | reverse complement strand
GTTTGTCTCCGTCATCGGCGGGGGAAATCCCCTGCGCGTGACAGACCATTCGCGCTGTGATGGGGGCTGAGCCAAGCAAAATAGAGCGTTATTTCATTGCTATGTTCAGCAGGGTTTGATCATGATGTGAGGGCCAAATGGCAGCACCATTCGGCCCTCGCTTTGCCTTACCGGCTGCGCTTTCTGCTGCGCTTGGCTGCCGCTTGACCGGCGGCGTAGGCTGGGTGCTCGTGCCGCATCGTTATGATGATGGCGGCTTTTCCGGGGGCTCCCTGGAACGCCCCGCGCTGCAACGCCTGCTGCGTGATATTGAATCTGGATTTCGCCAAGCTGGTCGAGGTGATGGACGCGCATGGCGTGACCTTCGTTTCCGTCACGCAGTCCTTCAATACCACCACCTCGATGGGGCGCCTTACGCTCAACATCCTGCTCAGCTTCGCGCAATTCGAACGTGAAGTGATTGGTGAGCGCATCAGGGACAAGGTGGCGGCCTCCAAGGCGCGCGGCATGTGGATGGGGGGCAAGGTGCCGCTTGGTTATGAGGTCGCCAATCGCAAGCTGATGGTGAATGACGCCGAGGCGAAAAGCGTGCGGCAGGTGTTTGAATTCTTCGCCGAGACAGCCTCCGGCACCGAGACCGTGCAACGCCTGCAAGCGAAACGCATCACCAGCAAATCGGGGCGCCTGCTCAACAAGGGCGATGTATACAAGATCCTGAACCTGCGCACCTATGTCGGCGAGGTCGAGCACAAGGGGCGCATCTATCCCGGTGAGCATCAGGCGATCGTGCCGCGTGCGCTGTGGAACAAGGTGCATGCCCTGCTGCAAACCAGCCCGCGGGCGCGCGCGGTGCAGAATCGCCGCCACCAGACAGCGCTGCTGAAGGGGCTAATATTCGGCCTGGATGGAAGGGCACTGTCGCCAACGCATTCTCGCAAGAAGGGGCGGATGTATCGCTACTACGTCGCGCAGCGCGTATTGAAGCACGAAGAGACCGGCGGCGATGACATTCTGCGCCGTATTTCTGCCGCGCAAATCGAAGGTGCCGTGATTGGTCAGGTGCGCGCGTTATTGCGCCAGCCGGAAATCGTGGCGGGCGGCTGGCTGGCGGCGCGACAGGAGGCACCGGACCTTTCCGAGGAAGATGCGCGCGACGCCCTGGCGCGGCTTGACCCGCTTTGGGAGGAGCTTTTCCCGGCCGAGCAGCAGCGCATCATCCACGCCCTGGTGGACCGCGTGGTGGTTGGCCCGACCGGCGCGGACATCCGGCTGCGCGTGGAGGGGCTGGGCAGCCTGGCGCGCGACTTGGGGCGGGGGAGGGCGGCAGCATGACCATGCCGGTATCCCACGTCACCGTCCGGGTGCCGCTGACAATCCGCCGCCGTCCTGGCCGCAAGACTCTGGTATCGCTGGGGTTTGGTGCCGAGGGCGGGCGCATCGCGACCAAGACCGACCCGGCGCTGGTGAAGGCGCTTGCGCGCGCGTTCCGCTACCAGAAGCTGCTTGACGAGGGGCGCTACGCCAGCATCAGCGAAATGGCCACGGCGGAGAAGATCGAGCGGGGGTATCTCGGCACCCTGCTGCGGCTGACGCTGCTGGCGCCGGATTTGGTGGAGGCGATCCTGAACGGGCGCCAGCCAGAAGGTGTAACGCTGCCGCGGCTGCTGGAGGGGGTACCGCTGGGATGGGGGGAGTAGCCGAACCCATGACGCTAGTCCCTCGCATCATTTTCGCTCCCCTACAAGCTGTTGGGCAAAGTTCCGTGTAGCCCTCATTAACCGGTGGCCACGTCAAGCGGGCTCTGGCGAACCGCATCACCCAGCCACACAGTATCAGCAAGGGGAGATTGCCAAGCCGCGCGGCCTCCGTGCGTTCACCGTCAACTCAGATCATCGCCACGCCTGGCGGCAAAGATCCGAAGCGTTGAATTCAGAACGTAAGGTAATGGTGCGCGGCATGGTGAGCCCCTTATGCTCACCAAGTTGAATCATATCTCACCCGCGTCGGGCAATTCCCCGATTGAGTCACCAATCGCGGGATTTTGCAGAGGCAACCTACTATCCTTATCGGAAGACAGAACGCCCGATCGGCAATCCTGAAAAGCCAGCCTGAGTTGAGAACGAGCCCAACACGGGCCTAACGGAAGAATCTCCGATGATTGACGAAGAATTCAAGATACTGGGGCTCCCTCTACTCAGATGATAAGAAACTCAGCCTCCGTCACAGTGCCGACAATTGACGTCAGTGTCGCGAATTGTATCGCTGCACGTGTGCCGCTGCCATCTGCGTCATAAAGCAAAGCACCTGTCGTGGTGTTGAAGATGATCCGGTCATCAGCGTCGGATGCCGCAGCCCCGGTAACGAAGGCGGACGCCGCCAAAGCGCCGGGCCCAGACAATCCAGTGAAAATGCTGCGATGCAGCAGGATCGTGTCGTCACTAACATCGTACTCCAGTACGGTATCAACATTACCCGCACCAAGAGCACTATCGAAAACGAAACGATCTTGCCCTGCCCCACCAATAAGGCTGTCCTTACCAAGCCCACCTACTAGCCGGTCATCTCCGGCAAGACCGTTCAGCGTATCTGCCCCGCCCAGGCCAATCAGCGTATCGTTAAGTCCATGTCCGGTCAGTCGGTTCGAAACAGCATGGCCGGTGATGTGGTAGGCTATGCCCGCAAGATCACCGGTGATGTTTTCGATTTCCATGCTGCGCGCGTTAAAGGCGTCAGTGCGGAGCAACACTGTATCTATGCCCTGGCGGGACCCTTCCCGAATCATGTCACCAACATTGTCAACAACGTAAAGGTCGTCACCTATGCCGCCCGCCATCGAATCGGCGCCATTGCCACCATCCAGCGTATCTGCACCACCCATTCCCGTTATTGTGTCATTTAATCCGCCGCCGGACAGGAAATTACTCGTGAAGTTATCGCCCATGATGGAGAATGACATTCCGGCGCTTGTGTCACCTATCACATTTTCGATATTCGTGCCGTGCAAGTTAAAGCTTGAGCGACCTAAAAATACTGTATCCGATCCCTCATCGTAACGTTCGAATACAACATCATTATCGCCAACAACGAAGCGATCATTGCCCGTCCCGCCCGCCATCGTGTCGGCATCGGCCCCGCCATTCAAAGTGTCATCGCCAGTGCCGCCTAGCAAGCTATCGGTACCGTTACCACCTAGAATTGAATCATTACCCGTCCCGCCATCAAGCCTATCGGCGCCATTGCCGCCATCCAGCGTATCTGCGCCACCCATTCCCATTATTGAGTCATTTAATCCACCGCCGGACAGGAAATTATCCGCGACGTTGTCGCCCATGATGGAAAATGCCATTGTGACGCTTGCGTCAACTATCAGGTTTTCGATATTCGTGCCCTGCAAGTTAAAGCTTGAGCGACGCAATACTACTGTATCCGATCCTTCTCCGGAACGTTCGGATGCAACATCACCATCACCAACAATGAAGCGATCATCGCCCGTCCCGCCCGCCATCGAATCGGCGCCGGCCTCGCCGTCAATCGTGTCATTTCCGGCATCGCCCAGCAGGCTATCCGCACCAGTGCCACCATTCAGGCTGTCATTGCCGTTGCCGCCAGACAGAACATCCGCGCCATTGCCGCCGAGCAACGTCTCATCGCCGATGCCGCCCAGCAGGCGGTCATCCGCATTGCCGCCAACAACAAGTTCAATGCCTCGCACTTCATCATTGCCGAAGAAGCCAGAGGCCGAACTATTCGCCAGGTCCACCGTGACCGCGGTCGTCGCAAGCGCGAAGTTCAACCAGTCAGTATCAGCGCCGCCGTCAATCGTGTCGTTGCCGGCATCGCCCAGCAGGGTGTCGCTAGCATCGCCGCCGAGCAGGCTGTCATCATCGGCGCCGCCAGAAAGCACATCGTCATTCGCGCCGCCATCGAGCTCATCGGCGCCGCCAGAAAGCACATCGTCATTCGCGCCGCCATCGAGCGTATCGGCGCCATTGCCGCCAAACAGGCTGTCACTGCCCGCATCGCCAAACAGGCTATCCGCACCAGCATCGCCGCTCAGCGTATCGTCATTGTCGCCGCCATCAAGCTGGTCGTCATTCGCGCCGCCAAACAGGCTGTCAGAACCATTGCCACCAGCAAGCGTGTCATTGCCGTCAAAGCCCTGCAGCGTGTCAGCGTCGTTACCGCCATCCAGACTGTCATTGCCGGTATTGCCATAGAGGCTATCCGCACCAGCATCGCCGCTCAGCGTGTCGTTATCCGCGCCGCCATCAAGCTGGTCGTCATTCGCGCCGCCAAACAGGCTGTCAGAACCATTGCCGCCAGCAAGCGTGTCATTGCCGTCAAAGCCCTGCAGCGTGTC
>JAPLOJ010000315.1 GCA_026400795.1 Alphaproteobacteria bacterium | reverse complement strand
GCGAAAAGCTGATGGTGTAGCCATGCAGCTTGTCGTCTGGACCTATGAAGGGCCGCCGCATGTGGGGGCGATGCGTATAGCCACCGCGATGCAGGGTGTGCATTACGTGCTGCATGCGCCGCAGGGCGATACCTATGCCGATTTGCTTTTCACCATGATCGAAAGGCGGGAAAAGCGCCCGCCCGTGACATGGACAACTTTCCAGGCGCGCGATTTGGGCGGCGACACCGCCGAGCTTTTCATGGAAGCGGCGCGCGATGCCTATGCCCGCTTCCAACCGGAAGCCATGCTGGTGGGTGCTTCTTGCACGGCAGAGCTGATTCAGGATGATCCGGGTGGGTTGGCAAAAACCCTTGGCCTGCCGGTGCCCGTGGTGCCGCTTGAATTGCCTGCATATCAGCGCAAGGAAAATTGGGGCGCGGCGGAGACCTTCTATCGCCTGGTGCGCGCCTTCGCTGGGCCGGCGCAAACCCGCTCGCCACGTGATCCAGCGCGCGCGCCGCGCTGCAATATTCTGGGCCCGACTGCCCTTGGTTTTCGGCATCGCGATGATGTGGCCGAAATCACCAAACTGCTCACCAGCATGGGCATTGAGGTTGTGGTGACCGCGCCCATGGGCGCCACGCCCACGGACCTCACGAAGTTGCGGGACGCAGATTTCAATGTCGTGCTTTACCCTGAAATTGCGCAGGTCACGGCGGGCTTTCTGCAACGCCATCTGGGCCAGCCCTTCACGCGCACCGTGCCGATTGGCGTTGGTGCGACGCGTGATTTCATGAATGAAGTCGCAGAGCTTGCGGGCCTACCCGCGCCTTCGACCAGTGGTGGCGGAGCGCTTCGCCTGCCTTGGTATGCGCGTTCGGTCGATTCGAATTATCTGACTGGCAAGCGGGTTTTCATTTTTGGCGATGCCACCCACGCCATCGCTGCTGCGCGCATCGCGCAGGAAGAATTGGGCTTCGCGGTGGTGGGTCTTGGTACGTATAGCCGCGAATTCGGCCGCGAAATTCGCGCTGCCGCTGAAAAATATGGCGTTGAGGCGCTGATTTCAGACGATTACCTGGAAGTCGAAGAAAGCATCGCCGCGCTGCAGCCCGAATTGGTGCTCGGCACGCAGATGGAACGCCATATTGCCAAGAAGCTTGGCGTGCCCTGCGCCGTGATTTCCGCACCGGTGCATGTGCAGGATTTCCCCGCGCGCTATGCGCCGCAAATGGGTTTTGAAGGTGCCAATGTCATCTTCGATACCTGGGTGCATCCGCTGATGATGGGGCTTGAAGAACATCTGCTTGGCATGTTCCGCGAGGATTTCGAATTCCGCGATGGCGTGGCGCCGTCCCATCTGGGGCACGCCCCACAGCCGGAGGCGCCCGCCGCACCCATTATCGCAGGCCCGGCAAGCTGGGCGCATGATGCTGAGGCGGAATTGCGCAAGATTCCCTTTTTTGTGCGTGGCAAGGCGCGCCGGAACACCGAACGCTTCGCCGAAGAACGCGGCATTGCTGTCATCACCATTGAGACGATTTACGATGCCAAAGCCCATTTCTCGCGCTGAGGTATCAACACCACGGATCGTCATTGTGACGATGGATGAGGAAATGCTCGACTGCATGGCGCATTTAGACAGAACGGCCGTAGCGAAAAACGCCAATCGCCTGATCCAGGCGAAGGAACCCCGTTGCGGGAGCCAGAGCACGGATGCGCTGCGTCGCGCCGGTGATGAGCTTGAAGATCGTATCGAAATTATCAGTGAAGGAGCCGCGGCATGACCGTGTTGATGAGAGAGCCGCCCCGCCTGACTGGACGCCCACGCCAAGGTGATGGCGATGGCAGCGTGCAGGTTCATATGGATGATGCGGTGTCAGGCACAACGGCGAAGGTATTCGCCGTTTATGGCAAGGGCGGCATCGGGAAAAGCACGACATCTTCGAACCTGTCTGTTGCATTCTCCAAGATCGGTAAGAAGGTGCTGCAGATCGGCTGCGATCCCAAGCATGACAGCACCTTCACCCTGACCAAGCGCTTGATCCCAACCGTGATTGACGTGTTGGAATCGGTACAATTTCATGCTGAAGAATTGCGCGCCGAAGATTTCGTCTTTGAAGGCTATAATGGCGTGATGTGCGTCGAAGCAGGCGGTCCGCCGGCCGGCACGGGATGCGGCGGCTATGTAGTTGGCCAGACGGTGAAGCTGCTCAAGGAACATCACCTGCTGGATGACACGGATGTCGTGATTTTCGACGTTCTGGGCGATGTGGTTTGTGGTGGCTTCGCTGCGCCCTTGCTGCATGCGGAACGCGGCCTGGTTGTGGCGGCAAATGATTTCGACAGCATTTTCGCGATGAACCGGATCGTCGCCGCCATCAAGGCCAAGTCAAAGAATTACCCGGTGCGGCTTGGCGGCGTTATCTGCAATCGCAGCGCAGGGACGGACCAGATTGACCGCTTTAATGCGGCAAGCGGCATGAAGACCTTGGCGCATTTCCCCGACCTTGATGTCATTCGTCGCTCTCGTCTGAAGAAGGCGACGCTGTTTGAAATGGAAGGCTCGCCTGAGCTTGAGGCGGTGAAGGCTGAGTATATCCGCCTGGCTGAATCACTCTGGGCCGGATCGGAAGGGCTTGAGGCTGCGCCGCTCAAGGATCGCGAAATCTTCGATCTGCTGGGGTTTGATTGATGCAAGCCGCCACCCACCATAGCCATCGCAGCCAGATCGGAAGCTTTTTCGATCGTTGTGCTGCGGATGCTTGGGTGCGTCTGACTTCCGATGCGCTGGAGCTGATCCGGAAATGAGCGAGGTGAATGACCGTTTGGCGCGACTTTGGACAGGGATCAGCCTGAATGTGCTGCCCTTTGCCGAGTCCACTAGCGGCCCTCTGCCCATCAAAAGGCTGTTGCGCCTTTCACTGTTCCAGATTTCCTGCGGCATGACGGCGGTGCTGATGGTTGGCACACTCAATCGCGTCATGATTGTTGAAATGGGTGTGGCGGCAAGCCTAGTTGCCATCATGGTCGCGCTGCCGCTGCTTTTTGCGCCGCTGCGCGCCCTGATTGGGTTTCGTTCCGACTCGCATCGCTCTGTGCTCGGCTGGCGCCGCGTACCCTATTTGTGGCTCGGCAGCATCATCCAGTTTGGTGGGCTGGCGATGATGCCCTTCGCCCTGATCATCTTGTCCGGCGATACCTGGGCGCCGCCCTGGGTGGCACAGATTGCCGCGGCAATGGCCTTCCTGATGGTGGGTGTTGGTATGCACACCGTTCAGACGGTGGGCCTGGCTTTGGCAACCGATATTGTGCCACGCGAAGCGCAGCCCAACGTTGTTACGATGCTCTCGCTCATGCAATTGATTGGCATGGTGATTTCAGCGATCGCTTTTGGCGCATTCCTTGCTGATTTCTCGCAGATCAAGCTGATCCAACTTGTGCAGGGCATGGCGGCCGCAACGCTGGTGATCAATTTGATCGCTGCCTGGAAGCAGGAACCGCGTCGGCCGGATCTCACGGTGGGACGCGCCAAAGGTGATCCAGGTTTTCGTGAAAGTTTAGGGCTTTTGCGCAAGTCAGGCCCATGGGATCGCCGCTTGCTTGCCGCCGCGCTTGGTACAGCGGCCTTTGGCATGCAGGATGTGCTGCTGGAACCTTATGGTGGACAAATCCTTTCGCTTAGCGTTGGTGCGACCACAGCCTTGACGGCACTTTTTGCGAGCGGTGCTGTTCTCGGCTTCCTGCGTGCGGCACCTTTGCTTAGCCGAGGGATGCATGCGCAACGTGTTGCAAGCGCCGGGGCGATGGTGGGCATTTCCGGTTTCGTGCTGGTGATTTTTGCGGCGCCGCTTGATTCAACCATTGTCTTCGCAGCTGGAACCGCGGCCGTCGGTTTTGGTGCCGGCCTTTTTGCACATGCCACATTGACTGGCTGCATGCAGGCGGCGCCTGAAGGGCAGATCGGCCTGACGCTTGGCGTCTGGGGTGCTGTGACCGCAACAGCGGGTGGCGCCGCCGTAGCCCTCGGCGGCGTGATCCGTGATGTTGTTTCTTCACTCGCTACAGCGGGCATACTTGGTGCGGGTTTGGACGCCCCAAGCACCGGGTATGTTTTCGTGTATCTCGTCGAAATTTTGCTGCTGTTTATGATGCTTGCCGTTGTCGGCCCCCTTCTTCGGGCGAACGACAATACTTCTTCCAGACCTCAACACGATGCAGGCCGGCCGGTCCTGGCCGGGCTGCAAAACCAACATGGAGCATTGCCATGACAACACCCGCAACGCCGGTCTTTTTGGATTTGGCAGCCGTAAGCCTCTATATCTTCTTCGCCTTTTTCGCTGGGCTGATCTACTATTTAACCCGCGAAAACAAGCGCGAAGGCTATCCGCTGGTTGCCGAATTGCCGGATCGTCCGGGTTTCGCCACGATGCACGGCTTCCCTGAAACGCCTGCCCCGAAAGTATTCCGTCTGCATTACCCAGAAGGTGCGACGGTTGTGCAGGGTGTTCGGCCGGAACGTGACGTTGATGCGCAGCTTTCGCCGGATTATCCTTATCCGGGCACAGCTTTCGTGCCGACTGGTGACGCCATGCAGGATGGCGTTGGGCCGGCTTCCTACGCTGATCGCGCCGATACGCCGGATTTGGCTTTTGATGACAATAAGCCAAAAATCGTGCCGCTTCGTGCCGCGCCAGGCTGGCACATTGCCCATGAGGACCCGGACCCGCGTGGGAAATCGGTGATTACCTTGGATGGTGTTGTAGCCGGAACGGTTGTTGACCTTTGGGTTGATCGTTCTGAATACATCCTGCGCTATGTGGAAACCG
>JAPLOJ010000017.1 GCA_026400795.1 Alphaproteobacteria bacterium | reverse complement strand
CCGCCCTGCAGGCTGTCGGCATCATTGCCGGCATAGAGGACCCTTCCGGTACCCCCGCCCGCGACCAGCGTGTCATTCCCGGCTTCGCCCCAAAGGATCCCATCACTGCCGTTCCCGCCCAGCAGGCTATCGGCATCGGCGCCGCCCATGAGTTGCTGAGAGTTGCCCCCACCCGCGACCAGCGTGTCATTTCCGGCATCGCCAAGAAGGCGCTGCTGATCGCCGTTCCCGCCCTGCAGGCTATCGGCATCATTGCCGCCCAACAGTGAATCCGTGCCATTGCCCGCGATCAGCGTGTCGTTGCCAGCACCGCCATCCAGCGTGTCACTGCCATTGCCACCATCCAGCACATTGGCAAGGCCATTGCCCAGAATGCTGTCATCGCCATTGCCGCCAAGGATGTTTTCAATGCCCGTCAGGCTGTCATTGCCATCCGCACCGGATGATGTGCCCGTGCCAAGATTAACCGTGACCGCGCCTGTGGCATTGGCATAACTCGCCCAATCCGTGCCAGTGCCGCCGATCAGCGTGTCATTGCCGGCAGCGCCGCTGAGCGTGTCGTTATCAAAAAAGCCGTCGAGCAAGTCATTTTGGGTGCCGCCCAGCAGGCTGTCATTACCGATGCTGCCATCGAGCCTTTGAGTAGCGCCACTACCAGCAACCAGCGTGTCATTCCCGGCATGGCCACTGATAAAGTTCTCA
The DNA here is from genome assembly GCA_026400795.1 of Alphaproteobacteria bacterium. GTDB lineage: Bacteria > Pseudomonadota > Alphaproteobacteria > Acetobacterales > Acetobacteraceae > Neoroseomonas. Next base: position 20,172 of record JAPLOJ010000017.1, on the reverse strand, counting down.
TAGTAACTGCCGCCGACAAGGCTATCGTCACCATTGTTGCCATCTAGCCAACGCCCGCCCCCGCCCCCGACCAAAGTGTCATTGCCGTTACCGCCGCCGAGATCTCCGTTTACACCGTTGGGACCTTGAATGCTGTCGTCACCATCTCCACCGTAAAAGCCGCTTCCGTAATTTCCCGGGGCATTGCCGTCCAGGGTATCATTGCCAGCACCGCCAAAAAGGCGGCTGGACTCGTTACTGCCGGACAGCAGACTATCGGCACCATTCCCGCCCAAAAGTGAGGCGGCGCCATTGCCCGCTAACAGCGTGTCATTGCCGTCGCCACCATCCAGCGAGGCAGCGCCATTTCCGCCACTGAGAAGATTGGACTGGCTGTCGCCGAGAATACTGTCAGCGCCATTGCCGCCTAGGACGTTTTCAATGCCCGTCAGGCTGTCAATGCCATCCGCGCCGGATGAAGTGCCCGCGCCAAGATTGACCGTGACCGCACCCGCGGCAGAGGCATAGCTGGCCAAATCCGTGCCAGCACCACCGATCAGCGTGTCATTGCCGGCACCGCCATCAAGCGTGTCATTGCCATTGCTGCCATCAAGAACATTGGCAAGGCTATCGCCCAGAATGCTGTCAGCGCTGTTGCCGCCAAGGATGTTTTCAATCCCCGTCAGGCTGTCATTACCATCCGCGCCTGATGACCTGCCCGCAACAAGATTGACCGTGACCGCGCCGCCTGCATTGGCGTAGCTGGCCCAATCCGTGCCAGAATCGCCATTCAGCGTGTCATTGCCACCGCCGCCATTCAGCGTGTCATTATAGTAGCCGCCATGCATGTTGTCGGCGTTATTGGACCCAAACAGACTATCGCTACCCGAGACAAAAGGATTGCCCGGGTTATCGCCATGCAGAGACTGATTCCCACCGCTACCGGCCACCAGCGTGTCATCGCCCGCATCGCCGAAAAGGGTCTGGTTGCTGGCCGAACCGCCCAGGAGGCAATCATTGCCCCCCACGCCCCAGAGGAAGGCACTGGCAACGCCGCCGGCAAGCAAAGTATCGGCAAAACTACTGCCTTGAATCCCTTCAATGCCTGTCAGGCTGTCAACACCATCCGCGCCTGCACTACTGCCATTGCCAAGGTCAACAGTGACACCGCCCGCGGCGCTTGAGTAGACTGCCCAATCCGTACCAGAACCGCCGATCAGCGTGTCACTGCCGGTTCCGCCCACAAGGATGTCGTCGCCATTGGCGCCATCCAGCACATTGGCCTGGCCATCGCCCAGGATGCTATCATTGCCGTTGCTGCCAAGGACGTTCTCAATCCCCGTCAGGCTGTCAATGCCAGCCGCGCCGGAACTGCTGAACGTGGCTAGATTGACCGTAACCGCGCCGGTGGCATTGGCGTAGCTGGCCCAATCAGTTCCAGTGCCGCCAATCAGCGTATCATTGCCGGCACCACCGCTGAGCGTGTCATCGCCATTGCCGCCCTCGAGGCGGTCATTAGTAGTGACGCCCAGCAGGCTATCATTATCGTTGCCGCCACGCAGGACCTGATCGCCACCCCCGCCAGCGACCAGCGTGTCATTGCCGTCATCGCCGCGCAGTATCTGAGACCACCCAGTGCCGCCAACAACGCTATCGGCATCAGCGTCACCATATAGTTGCTGAGCCCAAGCATCGCCCGCCACCAGCGTGTCATTGCCGGCATCGCCGCGGAGGGTTTGGCCGTCCGGAGACGCGTCCCCGCCCCGCAGGCTATCGTTATCCGCGCCGCCCGAAAGTGAGTCATTGCCATTGCCCGCGATCAGCGTGTCATTGCCCGCACCGCCTTGCAGGTTGTCATTGCCAGCGCCGCCATCGAGAAGATTGGCGTTGGTGTCGCCGATCAGTGTGTCATCGTAATTAGTGCCCACCACGCCTTCAATGTTGATCAGCGTGTCATTGCCGCCGCCGCCCGTGGTCTGCTGGCCGCCAGCATTCCCGAGATTGACCGAAACAGCGCTAGCCATGAAATTGTAAATGGCAATATCAGTATCGGCACCGCCATCCAGACTATCATTACCCGGGGCACTAAAGAGGCTATCATTTCCCGCGCCACCAAGCTGCGTGTTTGCGCCAACGCTTACCGCAGCCAATAGGTCGTTACCCGTACCACCGTCCAATAAAGCGCCGCTGGCAGTAACCCAAGAGATAATAAAATCGTTGCCGTCTTCGCCATAGACGGTATTGGAACCGCTTTGAAGAACGACTTGATCATCGCCGTTGCCGGCATAAATCAGATTTGATCCGGCGTTTGTGTCGAGTTCGTTGATCCGATCATTTCCGGCGCCACCAAAGATAGTGTCGTTGCCAATGCCGCCCTCAATGGTGTCATTGCCATTGCCGCCATCCAGCACATTGGCCAGGCTATCGCCCAGAATACTGTCATTGCCGTTGTCACCGGTAACATTTTCTATGCCAACGAGGCTATCATTTTCACCATCATTGATATTCCTGAAGGCAGTGCCGTTGGCAAGGTCTACCGTAACGGCATTTGTGAAACCAATAAAAAAATTGACTAAGTCCGTGCCATTTCCGCCCATATCGCCGGATACGGAATTATTGCTGCCGTTGACAAAGAATTGATCATCCCCGTTGCCGCCCAAAACCGTGTCGTTTGCCGAGAGGGATGTTAAGGCAGTAAAAATACCGTCATTACCATCGCCGCCCAGGATCATATTGGCCGACGTGCTACCGATGATGAAATCATCCCCGGCGCCACCCAGCACATTTTCAATGCTGGAAAGGCTGTCAATGCCATCCGCGCCGGATGACGTGCCCGCGTCAAGATTGACCTGGACCGCGCCCGTGGCATTGGCATAACTCGCCCAATCCGTGCCATTGTCGCCGACCAGCGTATCATTGCCGCCAGCGCCATTCAGCGTGTCATTATCAGAGAAGCCATTGATCGAATCATTACTGGTGCCGCCCAGCAGGCTGTCATTACCGGTTAAGCCAGAGAGGTATTGATTGTTCCCATTGCCCGCGACCACCGTGTCGTTGCCGGAACCGCCGTAAAGCAACTGATCATTGCCGTTGCCGCCCCGCAGGCTATCGGCATCAGTGCCACCCAACACTTCGACGCCGGCGCTATCACCCGCGACCAGCGTATCATTCCCGGCATCGCCATTGAGGGCGTTACCAACAGCGTTCCCGCCCTGCAGGCTATCGTCACCGTTACCGCCGTTCAACTCCTGAACGCCGCCCTCGCCCACGACCAGCGTATCATTCCCGGCATCGCCATATAGGAACTGGACACCGTTCCCGCCGACCAGGCTATCAGCATCCGCGCCGCCCGAAAGGCAGTCATTGCCGTTGCCAGCGATCAGCGTGTCATTGCCTGCATCGCCGCTGATCGTGTCATTGCCATTGCCGCCATCCAGCACATTGGCTTGGCCATCGCCCAGGATGCTGTCATCGCCGCTACCACCAAGGACGTTTTCAACCCGTGCCAGAACGTCATTGCCAGCCGCGCCGGAACTGCTGCCGGCACCAAGATTGACCGTTACACTTAAGGCCTGGTTGGCATATGAAACCCAGTCATTGCCAATGCCGCCATCAATACTGTCGCGCAGACCACCGCTTTGGAGCGTATCATCACCTGCGTTACCGAACAGGGTGTTATTGCCAGTCGCACTAAGTTCGTAAGCGCTGACGAGATTATCGTTATCATTGCCGCCATCAACGTAATAAGCGCCGCCATTGCTACCAGCGACGACTACAATTAGATCATTGCCATCCTCGCCATAGATTGAGCCGCCACCGAGTTGTGCAAGGACAAAATCATTGCCGCTACCGCCAAGAATGGAACCAGTGCCGGCGCCAGAAGCAGCGAAATCGTAGATATGGTCGTCACCCGCGCCGCCAAGCAACGTATCACTGCCCGCGCCGCCATCAATCCTGTCATTGCCATCGCCGCCATCCAGCGTGTCATTGCCATTGCCGCCATCAATGGTGTCATTGCCATTGGCGCCAAAAATGGAGTCATTGCCAGCGTTGCTGTCGCCAACGCCGGGCCAGCTATCATCGCCTGCGCCAAGGATAGTGCTCACGCCGCTCATTATAGCGCCGCCTTGATGGAGGCTGCGCCATTATCAGGTGTGGAACGCTTAACCTTGACGCTATTCACTTCCGTAGCTCCAGTTCCTCAGAAAACGAAAAGATGAGACGGTTGCCTACCCTCCCCCGCCTCATTGAAGGAAAGGTAACTGTTCGAGACCATTCTGGTGGCCAATTTAATCAGCTGCTGTATGCCACCAGAATATTGCCAAAAGCCTCCGCCACTGAAGGCTTTGCAGTCGAGCGGACCTTCCAGGAATCAGTCCCCAGACCAAGAATCGTATTCTGACCGCTCACGTTGCTTACTCCCCACAAAACCACTCGCCGATTTTGACCATCTCGTTCTCGATCGGGCGTTCCGATAATCCTAACGAAACCTGAAAAGAAACTCAGGTCGTTTGCAAGATACATGGGGAAACTTGACAAATCACGAACACGCTTGGACACACTCGCCGGATTGTCTCTAATCATGCGTAGCACTTAGGCGCGAATTAGCAAGATTTTTCTTAGCCTCACCCTTAGGCCGCAAAGAAGTTTACTGCAGGAGTTTTGAAGGGAGCGCGCCGACTCAAACACCCTCTACGGTTGTTTTGTGATTTCTTTTTTTCTACTATTGGTTGCTATCGTGGAGCATAGATGCGCTCTTCGGATCGACGGGCGGGATATAGCCGATTGGTTCTAGCCATGCGGGTGTTATTGAACCAATCTACCCGTTACAGGGTGACGAATTCCGCGACCTCGAAGCTGCGCCACGGCCCGCGGCGGTGAATTGACCTCGGTCTTGTAAAGCGCGTTGATGGTCTCGGCGAGCGCGTTGTCGCCGCGCGAGCCTGTCCGGCGTCAGCGCCTATGGGACTAAATTGGCGATTTGAATGACGGAGGATTTCTGGCTCATCGTAACCCAAAGGAGAGTGACGATGAGCCAGAATTTCTCCCTACCTCGCAATGATACCCTGGATAACGAATTTCGGGAGGCAGGAGCGTTCCATGAGGCCCCATCGCCTACCCCTTGGATGAACCTATCAAACGCGCGCGCAGCAGGCGTGATAGCGCATCAATACATGCAACAGTGATCAGAACCATGATCACAATCAGCGCAACTTCTCGCCAGGCATTGATCATCATGCGGTCCATCAGGAAAAAACCTATGCCGCCCGCGCCAACAACGCCAAGAATGGTGGCGGATCGCAAATTGGATTCAAGAAAATAGAGGCTATTGCCAAGGAATACCGGCATCACTTGCGGCAGTACGCCGAAGCCGATGGTTTGCGCGCCATCTGCGCTGGTGGCGCGCACCCCCTTGACCTGTTCGCGATCAGTGTTCTCCATCGCTTCAGCATATAATTTGGTGAGCACGCCGATATCATTCACGGCAATGGCCAGGATGCCGGCGAAAGGCCCAAGACCGACCACGCTCACGAAAAAAATTGCCCAGACCAGGCTGTCTATCCCGCGCACCACATCGCTGGAACGGCGGACCAGAAAGCGCACAGGCCCTAAGGGCATGATATTCCGAGCCCCCATCATGGCCAAAGGAATGGCAATCACTGATGCGACAAGCGTACCAAGAAACGCCATCGCCAAAGTTTCGCCGATAGCGCGGATATACTCCCACACATGCTCAGTGACCGCTGGCGGCATCATCAGCATGAAGACCTTGCCAAGTTGCCCAATACCATCAATCAAGCGCCCGGGGGTTACTTCCAAGACATGGAGGCCCCAGAGAAAAAGCCCAAGACCAAGAAGAATCGCCACGGCACGGCGCCACAACGCAAGGCCGCGTGGCGGAAAAGCATCTGGGCACCGATCGCGCCAGCTTTTGGGATGAACACTACTCATAACGCGCGCAAGCTTTCCTGGCCAATGACACGCCCGCGCAGCCAACCGCAAATCGCATCAATCAGCATCACCGCGGCGATTAGCATCAGGGCTATGGCAGAGATATCTGTATGGTCGAAATTCTTGATGGCACGATAGAGATCCTGCCCAATGCCACCGGCACCGACAAAACCAAGAATGGAAGCGGCACGTACATTTATTTCAAGCCGCAAAAGACCGTAGGAAAGGTAATCCGGGGCCAATTGCGGCGTGGCCCCATAAACCATGGTTTGCGCCCAACTGGCACCTGTGGCGCGCACGCCGCGCAAGGGCTCGGGGTCAATGTTTTCCGCTACGTCGCCGAATAACTTGCCCAAGGCACCGAAGGAATGCAGCCCAATCGCAAGCACACCGGCAAGCGGACCAATACCGAAGGCAAAGACAAATAGCACGGCGAAGACCAACTCCGGCACCGTGCGCGCAACCTCCAAGGTACGGCGCGCTGCCACAGCAACCCAGGGCGCTGGGCTCAGGTTGCGTGCGGCAAGAAATGAGAAAACATAAGCAAGCACCACGCCAAAAATTGTCGCATAAAGCGCGATCAACACTGTCTGCCAAAGTGAAGCAAGCCAATGCCAGCCATTCCAGTACCAATAGGCAAGATCACCCCACAATGTCGCCCAAGCCAATTCCGGCACCATGCGCCCGAAATAGGAACCAAAGCGCGGCAACCTCTCCCACAGCAGCGTCAGACTAACCTCTCCAAGCCAGGCTGAAATGGCGGTCAGCACAATCAGGATGGCAATACCAAACAGCCATTGCTGGCGTCTTGCGCGCTTATGCTTTGCCCAAGCTTCAGCAAAGCGGGTCCGCGCCGCAGAATGAGGTACCGCATGCGCCATGTTCAATGCGCTTCAGTCAGGGCGGCGGCGCTGCCATAGATGCTCAGCAGCATAGCGTCATCCAAGCCAGTAATCGGGCCATCATAGACAACGCGCCCCGCTGATAGGGCAATCACGCGATCACACCAGGCACGGGCAAGCGGCACAGAATGCAGATTGCACAGCACTGTAATGCCGTGTTCGCGGTTAATCCGGCGCAGCGCTTCCATCACAGCTTGGGAGTTGACAGGATCAAGACTCGCCACCGGTTCATCAGCCAGGATCAGCCGCGGTTCCTGCACCAGGGCGCGAGAAATGGCCACGCGCTGCTGCTGCCCGCCCGAAAGCTGATCCGCGCGCTTGAGCGCCTGTTCATCCATGCCAAGCGCCGCCAAGGCATCAAGCGCAAGACTGCGTTCTTCATCTGAGAAGAAACCAAACAGCTTTGGCAAGCGCGGCTTGTGGTTCAAGCGCCCAGTCAGCACATTGGTCAGCACCGAAAGCCTGCCAACCAGATTGAAGCGCTGGAAAATCATTGCGCTTTGGCGACGCCAGGCGAGCAATTCGGCACCGCTGAGCTTTGCGATATCGCGGCCCTGATAAAGAATCTCGCCCTCGCTTGGGTCTACCAGGCGATTGATCATGTTCAGCAGGGTGGATTTGCCCGCGCCTGAACGGCCAAGCACGGCCACCATCTCACCATCGGACACCGCCAGGGACACCTTGTCCACGGCGGTGAAGCTTCCAAAGCGGCGCGTCAGCCCGCGCAGTTCAAGCACTTGATCAGCGCCGGCGGCGTTCTGCCTGACGCAGGGCGATGAAGGGCTCGTAAGCCTCATGCGAAACAAGCGCGAAGCCGCCGAAGACGTTGCGGCTCACGGTCTCCCAAGCCTGCGGATCGTTCCAACGCATATTGATGAGGCATTCGCTCATTTTCGCACGCATAGGCGCGGGGTAGCTCAGGCGCGTTGTAAAGGGTGCGTTCGGGATGCTCGCGCTTTCATGGATGAAGCGGATATCCTCAAGCTTGATGGTACCGGCACCGGCCGCACGAATATGGGCACCTGATTGCGGCGAATAATACCAGCCCGTGGTCGCATCCAAACGGCCCTGAGCGACGGAAACCATGCCATTGTCATGTGAACCGGTCTGCACCAAGCGACCAAAAAAATTGCTCTGGCCACGTTCATCAACCCAGCCGCGTTCGCGGAAAAACTGCATCGGCAGCACATAGCCAGATGTCGAGGTTGGCGTGGGCCAGCCGAGTGACTTGCCGCGCAAATCTTCCAGCGTTCGGATCGGGCTATCAGCGCGGACGATGATGTTCCACTTATACCCCATATCCCCTTGCGGTGAGACATCTACCGCCACCGGCACAACATCGCCGCGGGTCAGGTCCCAAACGATCGCATATTGCGCAGGCCCATACCAAGCCAGGTGCACATCGCCCTGAACCATGGCTTCGATCATGGCGGAATAATCATTGCTGACCCGGATGGTCACCCGCTCAATGCCAAGGCAACGCTGCAGATAAGGTGCCATGGGTGCCCAGCGCACATTGCCTTCCTGCTGATTCTCGCCGGAAGCTACGCCGAAAGTAATCTGGCGGAATTGCTGGCGCCAATCCTGGCTTGCGGCGGGCGTTTGAGCCATTGCAGCCCCGGAGATCCCGACCATCATGGCAGCCAATTGGAGAAGACGCCTCATTGCAAATTCCTTATGCTTCGGTAATCCGCGTATCTGTTAGTGATGAAGGATGCGTGGCGGTGATGTTGCAGGTTGATGAAAGCGCTTAAGGCGCCATCACCCTTATCCACCATCGTCAGTCTTTTCCTGGGCACCGTACTGGTCAGCGCATTGTTTTCCGTCCATGTGCATCATGCGATCATCTGAACTAAGTTCTGGAGCAGTTCCATTCACCCAAACATGACCCGAGCGCCAGCGCCTTGCTCGCGCAGCATCTTTAAAACGCCACAGCCCTGCACCAAAGCGCCATGGAGCAGCAAGCACGCAGTCATGTCCGGCCTGATGGCATGAGCAGCATTCAAACCGGGATCACTGCCCCAAAAACCCGCCGCGTGGTCGTAGCCTTGGGGATAGGCCAAACGCTTGGCTACGCCTCAAGCTTCTATCTGCCGGCCATTCTGGCAGTGCCGATGGCGCGCGATCTTGCCCTGCCTAGTTGGGCCATTTTCGCTGGCCTTTCCGCGGCGCTGCTGATTGCCGGCGCGCTGGCGCCGATGGCGGGGCGCATGGTGGATACGCATGGTGGGCGTCCACTCCTGCTCACCTCCTCAGTGCTGTTTGCCATTGGCCTGGCGTTGCTTGCGCTTGCTACGGGCGCTTGGGGCATGGCGGCTGGCTGGATAATAATTGGAATCGCTATGGCCTTTGGCCTGTATGATGTTGCGTTCTCGACACTGGCCGGGTTGTTTGGGCGCGGCGCGCGCGGCCCCATTACGGGCATTACGCTGATTGCGGGCTTTGCCAGCACCATCGGTTGGCCGCTGACGGCCTGGATCGAAGACACTTGGGGCTGGCGAGAGGCCTGCCTGACTTGGGCTGGTCTGCACATCGTTCTTGGCCTTTCCGTCTACGCAAGCCTTCCGCAGTCAAGGGCTTCCGCATTGCCCCAAGCGCCTGATGCAGCTGGCGATGAAAGCCCGCGCAATGCCATCATGCTGCTGGCTTTCGTCTTTGCTGCGCAGGGCGTGGTGCATTCGGGTATCGGCACCCATTTGCCTGGTCTTCTGATGGAAGCCGGAGCCACACCCGCGGCTGCTATTGCCGCAGCGGCGTTGCTGGGGCCAGCGCAAGTGGCCGCACGCGTTGCCGAATTCGGGCTAATGCGCAGAATGCATCCGCTGGTTTCCGCACGTATCGCCACCATGTCCCATCCAGCCGCGGCAGTGGCGTTATTGTTTGGCGGACCTGCCCTGGCGCCGCTTTTCGCCGCGCTGCATGGCGGCGGTTCGGGCCTGCTTTCGATCAGCCGTGGTGCATTACCGCTCGCCCTATTCGGCCCCAACGGCTATGGCCGACGCCAGGGTTTGATTGCTTTGCCATCCAATATCGCCACGGCGACGGCTCCGCTGATTGTCGGGCTGAGTTTGGATTTTGTGGGCGCCGCCGCTGTATTGTTGATGACCACGGCGCTGGCGATTGCCGCGACGCTGGCGCTGCTGGCGTTGCGCGCGCCACAAACTCCGCCGTCAGCGCCTATGTGACCCAATGGGGATGGCATTCTCAAAGGATACTTAGGCCCAGAATAGGAAGTATCATTCCAAAGAAAGAGTCTCGCCGCGCTCGTGGTCCTTCGAATCCGCCTTTTTTTCGCCGATCCTCGCTCAAGATAACCTAAGGGCTCCCTTGCTTGCGCAAATCCGCACATACTCCGCCACGCAAAATCGCGAGACACGCCCATGACAACCCCCATCACCTTCGCCGCGCCGCATTCATTTCTGGGCGCTCGCGCCCATGACCGAAGCGCTGGCTTTTGCGTGGCCGGCGTGCCGCTGGATATCGGCACCACCAACCGCGCCGGCGCACGCGATGGGCCGCGCGCGATTCGCAATGCAGCGCGCATGCTGACCGATGGCCGACATCCGGTCAGCGGCGCTGATCCAACCGCCCTTGATCTTTCCGATCTTGGCGAATTCGACATTGCACTTGGTGACATCCAGAAAAGCCTCGCCATGATCGAGGAACAGGCGACGGGCCTTGCCCATTTGCTCGCCTTTGGCGGTGAACATGGCGTGACCCTTGCCCTGCTTCGTGCGCTGACGAAGCGGCTTGGTGAGCCGGTCGGGCTGCTGCATATAGATGCGCATCTTGATACCTCGGAAGATAATTTCGGCCAGCGCTTTGCCCACGGGGCGGTCTTCTGGCACGCCATTACGGAAGGGCTGGTTGATCCGCGGCGCATGGTGCAGATCGGCATCCGCTCGCCCGCCTGGCCTGAGATGTTTGAATGGACGCGTGCGCAGGGCGTGACCATCCTCTCGGCGCAGGATGTCCATCAATCCCCAATCGCGTCGGTGATAGCCCAAGCACGCGGCGTGCTTGGCACCGGCCCCTGCTATCTTTCCTTCGACATTGATGGGCTCGATCCCGCCTTCGCCCCCGGCACCGGCACGCCCGAGATTGGCGGGCTGGCAAGTTGGCAGGCGCAAGCGATCCTGCGCGGCATGGCGGGTATTGATTTCCGCGGTGCGGATATCGTGGAAGTGGCTCCGGCCTATGATGTCGCGGAAATCACCGCGCTGGCTGCCGCCACTATGGGCTGGGAATATCTGTGCCTTCTGGCTGGAAAGAAGTGATGGCCGGATAATTTCCCGCATCAATCGCAGCCATCAGGCTGATCGCCGAGACATTTTACGATAAGGGGCGAATTTTCTCTTGCATTCGGCATAAACCCCGCATATAAACCCGTCAGCGTCATCCGGGATGGAGGCGCTGACGCCATCGCACGTGCCGCGAGGCCCGACTTCTGGGCCACAAGCAACGACGGGACGCGTCCTTTGTTCGATCCGGCCACCAATGGGCCGGAATGTTCGAGGGAGCCGCCTGTGTCGCCTGTCTGCCGCTCTGCGATGACCTCCTCATCGCTTTGAACGCAGCGCCCTAAAGGCGTAGCTGCGCGCCCACCCTGCCCCTAAGCCAGCTTTGCAGGCCGAGGGGGGTTCGGGGTCGGGACGCGGCATGGCGCCCGGCGGGCTTCCTCATTCCCGCCGCTGCACCCAGCCCCAAGGGCTGCGGTGCGGCGGCGGGGGCGCCGTTTCTTCCCTTTCAGAAGGGGTCTCCGTCATGAGCCATATCCGTACCCGCACTGCCGTCTCTCCGCTGCACCGTTCCGCCAGCGTGCCGCCTTGTCCTTCCGTGGATGGTCTGGTGCAAATCCTGCAACCGGAAAACCCCGTCTATTGCCTGCGCCCCGCGGCTGTCACCGAAGCGGCGCGCGATTTCCAGGCAGCCTTTCCGGGTGACGTCCTTTATGCCGTGAAATGCAATGCGGAGCCCACGATCCTGCGCGCTATCGCGGCCGGCGGCATCACGCATTTTGATTGCGCTTCCGATGCCGAGGTTCGCCTACTGCGCAGCATGTTCGCAGAACTGCATTTCATGCACCCGGTGAAATCCCGTTCCGCGATCCGTGCCGCCTGGCATGATTTCGGCGTGCGCGATTTCGTGCTCGACACCGCTGATGAGCTTTGGAAAATCCTGGCCGAAACCGGGGAAGGTGCGCGTGGCCTTGTGGTGCGGCTTGCCCTTCCCAAGGGCAGCGCGGCCTATGATCTTTCCGGCAAATTCGGCGCGGAACCCGCTGTGGCCGCGGAATTGCTGCGCGCCGCCCGCCCGCATGCCGCGCGTCTTGGCATTTCCTTCCATGTCGGGTCGCAATGCATGGACCCGGCCGCCTGGACCCGCGCCATGAAGATGGCGGCGGACGTGATCATCATGTCCGGCGTTGCGGTGGATATTGTTGATGTGGGCGGGGGCTTTCCGGTGCTTTATCCCGGTAGCCAACCGCCCCCGCTGGCCGCCTTCATGGCAGCCATTCGTGAAGGCGCGGCAGCCTTACCGCGCGGCATCAAGCTTTGGGCGGAACCAGGCCGTGCCTTGGTGGCAAGCGGCGCTTCGGTAGTTGTCCAAGTCCAGCAGCGCCGGGGCAATGCGCTTTACGTGAATGATGGTGTCTACGGCGCGCTTTCCGATGCGGGGGCGCCGGGGTTTCGCTTTCCGCACCGCCTGATCCGCGCGGGCAGCAGCAGGCCAGGTGCTGCGCCACAGGAATTGGTGCTGTTTGGCCCCACTTGCGATTCGGCCGATGTCATGAAAGGTCCATGGACTTTGCCAGGTGATATCGGCGAAGGAGATTGGATCGAAATCGGGCAGCTTGGGGCCTATGGCACGGCATTGCGCACGGCCTTCAATGGCTTCGACCGCGCCTTGGTGACCGAAGTTGCTGACGCGCCACTGCTCGTCAGCCCGCAAAACGTGACAAACGCGCCCCGCGCGGCGTGACTTGGAAGGAAAACTAACATGAAACACACTGCTTTCACTGGCCGCCTGCTGATCCTCGGCTTTGGTTCCATCGGCCAAGGGGTACTGCCCCTGATCCTGCGCCATATTGATATGCCAAAGGACCGGATTGAGATCCTGACCTCCGACGCGCGCGGTGAGGCGATTGCCGCGCAGTACGGCATTCGTCACACCATCCTGCCCCTCACGCGGGAGAATTACGCGGCGGAACTCAGCGCGCGCCTCAAGCGTGGCGATTTCCTGCTCAATCTTTCGGTGGATATCTCATCGGTTGCGCTGGTGAAGCTTTGCCATGAAATCGGCGCGCTTTATCTGGACACCTGCGTGGAACCCTGGGCCGGCGGATACACGGATACGTCGCTTTCCCCCTCATTGCGGTCCAATTACGCGCTGCGGGAAAGCGCGCTTGCGCTTAAGGATGGGGCGGGGCCCACGGCGGTCATGACCCATGGCGCCAATCCGGGCCTTGTTTCGCACTTCGTGAAGCAGGCGCTGCTGAATGTCGCGCATGATACGGGCCATGCCGTGGCCATGCCAAAATCCCGCGCGGAATGGGCGACGCTGGCACATGAGCTTGGCGTGAAGGTGATTCATATCGCCGAACGCGATACCCAGGTTGCCGCGAACGTGGCCAAGCGCCGCGGCGAATTCGTCAATACCTGGTCCATTGATGGCTTCACCGGTGAAGGCTGCCAGCCGGCGGAACTTGGCTGGGGTAGCCATGAAAAGGCGCTGCCCGCGGATGGGTTGCGTCATGATTTCGGCAGTGACGCGGCGATTTATCTGATGCGCCCCGGTGCAGCGACGCGCGTGCGCAGCTGGACCCCGCTGGAAGGCCCGATGCATGCCTTTCTCATCACCCATAATGAGAGTATTTCGATCGCGGATTACTACACGCGCCGCGATGCTTCAGGTGCGGTGATCTATCGCCCGACAGCGCATTACGCCTATCATCCTTGCGATGATGCGGTGCTTTCGCTGCATGAATTCGCCGGCCAGAACTGGAAAATCCAGGAAAGCAAGCGCCTGATGATGGATGAAATCACCTCAGGCATGGATGAGCTTGGCGTCTTGCTGATGGGCCACAAGAAGGGCGCCTATTGGTATGGTTCTCGGCTGACCATTGAGGATGCACGCGCGCTTGCCCCGCATAACAACGCGACCTCGCTACAGGTTTGCGCGGCAGTGCTGGCCGGCGTGGTGTTCGGCATGGAAAACCCCTCACTAGGCGTGATGGAAGCAGATGAGTTGGACCACGCGCGCATGCTGGAAATCTGCCTGCCTTATCTGGGCGAAATGGCGGGGGTTTATTCTGACTGGAGCCCCCTTCAGGATCGCGCCACGCTTTTCCCGGAAGAACTGGACCGGGAAGACCCCTGGCAATTCAGCAATTTCCGCGTGACTTGATCCGTCACGCGGCACCAAGGCTTGGCGTGATTTGCGCATATAGATCACGCCAAAAGGCCAATTAGCCACATGCTTTCAGCGCGGCAGGTTCATCGTTTGCAAGCAACCAAGTCCTTGCCCGATCAAGCAATTGGGGTAACCCATTGGCTTGGTCGGTGATCAGGATTTGCAGCAGCGGCGCCCTACATGGCAATCGGCCCGCTGGTAGCCGGACCGCTGTGGCAGCTGCAATGCTGCACATCCTATGGCATTCGCGAATGTCGCCTCATGCTAGATCGTTACGACAACAATTCCTAAACTAAGGCGAAATTTCGCGTACTGGCCAGCGCTTTCCATCGCCGAGGCGCGCATCCAGCACCGCGACCTGCATAACCGCCTGGAAAGATTGATGTCCATCAAAGACCTCCACCGGTATTGATGCTTGCCTATGCCCGCTCAAGCGCGCGCTGGCGCGCTTCATGCTGTTCCTGGCAATACCAAATTCCTGTCAGAGCGAACCACGTCGTCCGCCCTAAGGCGTAACCCGCGCGAAGCAACACCTTCAATCCAGGCGTACAACGCCGCCACCAGAGGGAACCCGCTATGCCGCGCACACCTATAACCGAAACGCCCTTTAATGGTGAGGCAGACGAAGGTGGATCAGTTGAAGGCAGTGCATCCATGCACATCAGTGTCAGGCTGCTACTTATCGCTGCCGCACTCGGCTCGGGCGTCTTTCTCGCTTGGCAGACGGCTGGCGCGCTACTGATGATCTTCGGCGGATTGCTCCTCGCAGCGCTTCTCGATGCTGCAACGCGCGGGCTTCTGCAGTTTCTTCCCCTGGGTCGTGGTGCTTGCTTCGCCATTGTCTGCACAATATTCGCGGGTCTCATTCTGGTTGGTATCGCCTGGGGCGGATATACAATCGTCCAGGAATTGGATGAATTGCATCGCGTCCTTTCAAGCCAACTGAAGAATATCGGGAATCGGCTCGCGGATATGGGGGTGCAGACACCCGGTCCGCGCGGGGGGCGCATTACTGATGAGCAGATCGCCAGCATAATCCTGCCGGATCCCGCTGGGCTTTTTGGTCGTGCGCAATCAGCGCTTGGCACCGCGGGCGATGCCCTCCTCACGCTCTTCATCGGGTTCTTTGTGGGCCTTAATCCGGCTGCCTATCGACGGGGGCTCGAGAGTCTTTTGCCGCTTGATCGTCGCCACCTTGTACTCGAAATTGTAGATGAAATGGCCGATACGCTTCAGAGGTGGCTTGTCGGCCAAGTCGTCACGATCGTAGCAGTAGGCCTGTCGATTGCGCTGGCGCTGATTGCTCTGGGTACGCCGGGTGCCCTGGTTCTAGGTTTGATGGCGGGGGTCCTGAATTTCATCCCTTACCTGGGCGCCTTTGTCGGCGCCGTCCCAATCGCCATCGCGGCTTCCTCCCAGGGGAGTACGATGGTTGCCTGGGTGATCGCGATTTATCTCATTATCCAGATCATCGAAGGATACATACTCACGCCGCTCATTCAGCGGCGTACGGTCCATATCCAACCTGCCCACGCGCTTGGCATGCAAATGTTGATGGGGACGTTGTTTGGCGCCATCGGGATCGCCCTGGCTGCGCCGCTTCAGGCGGTGCTGCGCGTGGCGATCATGCGCTTTTCGGGCAGTAAAGCGGACCAAGTTTAAGCATCGCCGCGACAAACGTGCTGCGAAACGGCAAGTACTTCGTACAACGCTTACTAAACCACCGTGCCAAAAAGCGCGCCGATGCCGGCAGTCAACGCCATCGCAAGCGCACCCCAAAATGTCACACGGGCTGTGGCGCGCAGCATGTTGGCACCACCAGCTTGCGCCCCAACGGCCCCCAGAATTGCCAGAAAGGCGAGTGACGCGCCGGAGACGATCCACACAAGAAGATGGGTCGGTGCAACGACCACCATCAACAAAGGCATGGCCGCGCCAACCGCGAAGGTCGCTGCTGAGGTCAATGCGGCCTGGATCGGGCGCGCTGTCGTGATTTCGGAAATACCGAGTTCATCCTGCGCATGGGCGAGCAGCGCATCCTTGGCCATCAACTGCTCGGCGACCCGCAGGGCCAGGTCCTGATCCACCCCACGTCGGACATAGATCTCCGCCAGTTCCTCATGCTCGAAGACGGGATTGGGTCAGCCTGTTCCGTATCGGATTGAGAACTGACCGAGACATATTCACCAGCCGCCATAGACATCGCACCGGCAACCAAGCCGGCCACACCGGCGATGAGGATATCGCTCTGCGTTGCAGCGGCAGCAGCGACACCGACGATGAGACTGGCGGTTGAGACAATGCCATCATTCGCCCCGAGCACTGCGGCCCGCAGCCAACCGATGCGTGAAACTAGATGGCGTTCCGGGTGCAGATGGAGGCGCGGCATGGGCTTATCCTTTTAGTTGCTGGCGATGACAGCTAAGATGTGAATGTGCTGCTTCGCGCTTCCCTTGCCGTCAGGGCGCACGATCTTGTGCAGCCCCACGGGGCTTGGGCGCCGCGATGAACAGCATGAAGCGCGCCAGCGGGCGCTTAAAAAGAAACAGATAAGCGACGTGAAGCCCGACGATGAGCATAAGGAAGTTAGACAGCCCCTCATGCAATTCGCCAACAATCCCGTCCTCTCGCTTTCCGCCAGCGGCTTCTGCGTCTCGGTGGTGTTCACGGCTGTTATCCCGTGCATGCGCCTCGGTCACGACAGCGCTGCTTGCCAAACCCAGCGTTCTGCCGCGATCCAGCGCGATACCGGTTGCCGTGGCAAGGATGAGGCATGCGGCAATGCCAGCCAGCAGTGCCTTGCTTATGGCAGGGTGCGTAAACGCGTTGCCGAGCGTCAGCCCTTCGAATTGCGGATAGAAGCGGGACAAGCCCAGCTGTCGCAAACCTGAGAGAGCCGCAACAAGGCGGCCGCCGATAATAACCGCAATTGCGTAGCCAAGCACTGCATGGATCGTGCCCAATTCGCCTGTCAAAAAGGCAGCGATTACCAGAAGGCCGAGAACGGCGTGATAGGCCCGTAGGCCCTGCATGATGGACATAAGGATCCTTGCGCAGATGTCTGATGATGCGGCATCGATTCAGCCTAAGCGCCTTCGCCGCCGAAGGTCTTTGATGGACATCAATCTTTCCGAGTGATGAACGCGTGAAGCTGGCATTCGCCGCTAAGGCCGGCTGCCGCTATTGGCACCCCTGCCGGCAAAGAAGCCGCTGATCAGCGATATGGCGAGAAGTTCCATCGGCGACAGGTCACGCCCCACACGCAAAGCCGCGATCAGCGCATTTTGATCTTGGGGAGCGCTGGCCGTCGTCAGGGACTGCAGCAGAGCTTCGAGATTCTCAGGAGGTGCATCGCGCGAGCGCGACACCGGCGATGACCGCGACCACACCGTAGGCTACAGAAATCACGACAGCTGCGAAGACAGGCCCCTCAGAAGCGCTGAGATGCATGTATGCGGCGAAGGTAGCAAACCCCAAACAGATGATGGTGAACAGCGTCACCACCTCAGCGGCGATGGTAGCAATAAGGAAGTCGCGCGGCTGCCAATCTGCCGCAGCGACCATGAGGCGATGCAACCCGCGGAACATGAACGGTCAGTGCCGCGCGCGGGTCATCATGCCGAGCGCCATTCCCACACCGAAGGAGATCATTATCGCCGTCAGCGGATTACGTTCGATGCTGGCTTCAATCTCTCCACCGGCCGCGTTGACGCGGGATTTCACCTCGGCGGCGGTACTGGAAAACTTGGTCTTTGCGTCTTCAAGAGCATCCGCGACATGCTGGGTGACCCCCGGTGCCGGGTTTTGTAGAAGCGCACTGACGGATTCCGACAAACGCGCAATATCCTGCCTGAGCGCGGCCAGATGCGCCGTAGTGTCTTCGAATGTGCCTTCGGTCGTTTTGGTCATGGAACTCTCCGATCAATATGAAAAAATAGAAACCTACACGCCGTGCCATTGCTGGCACGGCGTGACGGGTCAGCTTGGATTTATGCGTGTGATCTTGGACCCATTGATTGCAAGGGAAGCCATCAGGCCCTGCTGACTGAAGCTGATCGCATAGACAGGCTCACTGAGCGTCGTTGAAGTCATGTTTGCCTGCAAACCTTCATTCAGCGCCACGACCGTTGGACCGGTACCGATCTCCCATCCATTTGCGGCATCAAGCGCAGCCCGCGCCGCATCCGTCATGAAGAACATGGCGAGACCTGAAACCTGCGCGCCGATAGTGAAGCCAAAGGATGCGCCGGCGATATTGTAATAGCCAATCGTGCGGTCACCCTCGATCAATGCGCCCTGACCATACTGACCACCAATAATAAACCCACCGCTCAAGATGCGGGGGAAGATGAGAATGGATTTGGCCTGCGCGAATAATGGGCGAGTGTTTTCCTGCGCACGCAAGGTGCGCAACGCAGTCGCAACCTCACCGTCAATTTCGGCACGTGTGTTAGCCTGCGCCTTTCGTGGCGCGACGGTGAGCAGGCTGGGCGCCAAGGCGATTGCGGCACCCAAGGGAAGCAGATGGCGGCGGGTTGTTTGGTTCATTTTGTCCTCCTTAAGGACGGCGCAGCGCGCCTTTCGATCGACTGGGCCAAACCCAGCCATCTTTCGAAGCAGCGCGGGGAAGCGGCATCTTCACCTTCCCGCAGTGCTAGCGAATTTCACGAATAAGCGTATCTGATTCTGTTAGCCTTGATACGGATCAAGCTTCACGATTAATTCAGGAGTTTTTGTCGCCTTACTGCCTGATGCGATGCTGGCGCCAGTCGAATGAGCGCCCACACTCTCAGCCATAAACAAGTTTTCTGATGTACCAACGAAGTACGCCGACCCACCCGCAGATGCGGCTATGCGGCAAAGCGGTTCACCAGAGCAATCCAGCGCCGCTACTCAGGACAGCCTTGGGATTTTTTCCTCTGAGTTCTCGCGTGTTAGCGAAGACCGAGGAATCCAAGAATAAAAAGCACAATGACCACGGCGCCAACGATATAGATGATTCTATTCACGATCCATCCTCCTGTGCCCAAATGGGTCGTTCCATGCGCCAAAAGTACTTTCGCTCGCGCAGCCAGAAGTCCACATGGTCACTACCCGCCGCGCGGAACACCTCAATTCAGTCCAGCGATCTCGTGCTTTCTGCATGAAGTTTCGATGCCTTTGGAACATATCTAGGGTTGCGATATTGATCCAGCGCAACCCAACGAGACACGCTTGTGGCTTAGACAGAGGATGGATGTTTTCATCCCAATATTATTTTTTAGTTTTATCAAATTCAGAAGTTTGTGCCCATATTGATATGCATCAAGATGTACGCGTCGCAAAGAGTTCAGATGAAATGGCGATTGAGCCGCCGTGCCGTCCCATTGCAGTCAGCGCGCCTCCAACACTGTTGTGCTCACTGACCAGCCTCCATGAGGAGTAGACTTCATGACGCCCTTCCGAATTTTGGCCCTTGCTTTGCTGGCCTTTAGCGCCACCGGCTGCGAGCAGCGACAGGCCAACCCAGCTAACCCGCCCGGCACAGCAGCCGAGCGCGCTGTAGACCGCTCGGCCGGCACCAATGTTTCTGGTGCCTATCCTATGCAGTCAGAAGGAATGCCCGCCAATCCGCCTGGGACTGCCGCAGGTCGCTTGCTCGACCGCGAGGTGGGGAAGACCGGAAGCCGATGAAACCTAGGGCAGGATCAGGCGCAGAACGCTTCATGCGCGGACTGCCGCGGATCAGTGCCTGAGCACAAAGATAAGAAATGCCGGACCATGAGCTGACTGCGGCAAGCGGCAGCACAAGGTCAAGACCATCATCAGTGCATATTCAATCAAGAAGGAAGATATAACATGACGCTTGGCACAATCCTGATCATCATCCTCATCGTCGCTTTGCTCGGCGGCTTTACCGGCGTGGTTGGTGGTTACGGCTACGGCT
>JAPLOJ010000329.1 GCA_026400795.1 Alphaproteobacteria bacterium | reverse complement strand
TGATCGCCGGCTGTGCCGCGTTCTTTGATCCGGTGAGCGGGCTTATCCTGCTGATCGCGGGCCTCATGGTGCCGGTGGCGCAGGCAGTTTCCGGTATTGGCGCGGCGCAGGCCAGCCGGCGCCAATTCGCCTCACTGCAACGGCTTTCCGGGCGCTTTTTGGATCGCATGCGCGGCCTGCCCGTGCTGGTGCTGTTCAATCAACAGCATGCGGAAACACAAAGACTGGCTGCGGCGGCCGAGGAATTGCGTCAGCGCACCATGCGCGTGCTGCGCGTTGCCTTCATTTCGTCAGGCGCCATGGAATTGATCGCTGCCGCCGCGCTGGCGTGTCTTGCCATTCGTCATGGCGCGGTGCTGACGGGCGCGCATCCTGATCCTGTGACGGCGTTTTTCGTCGTGCTGCTGGTGCCGGTGTTTTTCCTGCCGCTGCGGTCTTTTGCCGCTGCCTATCATGAACAGCTTGGCGCGCGCGGCGCGGCGGCGGACCTCGCCCCCTTGCTGAACCAACCGGAAGAAACCGGGCTTTTGCTGGAAGAAGTGCCGCCCAAGGTCACGATCACCTTTCAGGATGTGCGGCTTTCCTATGATCCATCCCGCCCGCCCGCCTTGGATGGGCTTTCCTTTCGTGTGCTGACCGGTGAGACGCTGTTGCTGACGGGCGCATCAGGCGCGGGCAAAACTTCAGCGCTGCGTATCCTGATGGGATTCGCACGGCCCGAATCGGGGCGCGTTGCGATCAATGGCCAAGATGCCATGCTGCTGAAGCCTTCCGAATTGCGGCGCCTGTCATCCTATGTCGGGCAGCGCGCGCATCTGTTCCGCGCCACATTGCGCGAAAACATTCGCCTGGCGCGGCCTGATGCGGATGATGCCGCCGTGCTTGCCGCCGCTGAGGCCGCGCAGGTAATGGATTTTGTGCGTGACCTGCCGCAGGGGTTGGATACGCTGATTGGCGAAGGCGGCTTCGGGCTTTCTGGCGGCCAGGCGCAGCGCGTGGCACTAGCGCGCGCCTTCTTGCGGGATACGCCCTTGGTGCTTTTGGATGAACCCACGGCGCATCTTGATCCGGGTACCGAGGCTTCCGTGCTGGATGCGCTGCGCCGGCTTTGTGTGGGCCGCACGGCCATTATCGCAACTCATGCCAAGGCTGCGCGATCCTATTTCGGCCAAAGGCTGGAAATCGCCGATGGGCGCGCGCAGGGCAGCAGGCTCGCGGGGAATGATTAGGCCATGACCGCTGATCTTTTCCGCGTCCTGAGGCTTTGGCTGGAACGCTCCGGCTGGTTGGTGATGGGGATTATCGTGACGGTGATCTCAGCACTGGCGGGCGTTGCTTTGCTTGCTTTCGCGGGCAAGTTGGTGGCGGCATCGGTGGGTGGGGCGGAAAGTGCCGCACTTGCTGCGGTGGGGGTGGTGGCGCTGCTTTGGTTGCGGCCGCTGATCCTGCTCAGGCCCATCATGCGCTATCTGGAACGGCTCGCGACGCATGAAGCGACCTTCCGTGCTTTGGCCGATATGCGTGTGTGGTTTTTTGGGCGCCTGGCTGAACGCCTGCCGACAGGGCTTGGCTTGCGCCGTGCAGGGGATTTGCTCGGGCGGCTCGTGGCCGATGTGGAAGCGCTTGATGGGCTTTATCTGCGCGCACTGGTGCCGGCGGCGGCCTCCATTGCTGTGGTGTTGGCGATTGCGCTGATCCTTGGCGCGGCGGACCCCTGGCTTGCCGTGGTGGTGGCACTGCCACTGACCGCCGCTTTGGTGCTGCCGCTGTTGCTGGCCCCGGATGCGGCGCGGACGGCAGAGGCAACCTCCCGCGCCCAGGGCGAATTGCGCGCCGCAACGGTTGACCCGCTGACCGGGCTTGAAGACACGCTGGCCGCGAATGGCGAAAAGCGCGCGCTGGCGCGGGTGGCCCAGGAAGATAGGGCGCTATCAGGCGCACAGCGCGCCTTGGCACGCCGCGCTGCCTGGGGCGGGGCGGCGGGCGCCTTGCTCACGCAGGTTGCACTACTGGCTGCGCTTGGTTGGACCATGATGGCCGGGCAGCCCGGCATGGCGGCGGGGGTGCTCGCGGTATTTCTGGCGATTGCGGCGGCTGAGGCTTTGGGGCTGATGCCGCGCGCAGGCGCTGCGGTGGCGGCGGCAGCGGCGGGTGCGCGGCGATTGTTTGAAGCGGCTGATGCGGCGGAACCCGTGCCCGATCCGGCTTCGCCCAGCGCAGCGCCTTCGGGCCATGCGCTGGTGTTGCGCGATGTGGTGTTTTCCTGGGCGCCGGATCGGCCCCTGGTGTTTGATGGGCTTGATCTTGATGTGCCGGAGGGCGCGCGCATTGCGCTGCTGGGGCCTTCGGGCACCGGCAAATCCACACTCGCCGCGCTATTGCTGAAATTCGCCGCACCCCAGCAGGGCAGCATCACTTTGGGCGGTGTTGAGATAGCGACGCTGCCCGCTTCGGTTTTGCGGGATCGTATCGCCTGGCTGACGCAGGATGCACGGCTGTTTGATGACAGCATCGCCGCCAATCTGCGCCTGGCCGCGCCGGATGCCGATGATGCGGCACTTTGGCGCGCCTTGGACCGCGCGCGCATTGGCGATGTGGTGCGCGCTTTGCCGGAAGGGCTTGAGACGCAATGCGGTGAGGCAGGGGCGCGGTTTTCGGGTGGTCAGGCGCGGCGCATTGCACTGGCGCGCGCGCTGCTTTCGCCCGCGCCCGTGCTGATCTTGGATGAACCGGCTGCCGGGCTGGATGCCGCGACGGAACGCGCCTTCATGGAAACGCTGGACGAAGCCACTGCCGGACGCAGCGTGATCCTGATTTTGCATCGGCTGACCGGCGTGGAACGGCCAAGCCGCATTCTGCGCCTGGTGGGCGGGAAAGCCATTGTGGCGACAGGGTGAAACCGGCCATGACGGCCGTGAACATTATGCTTGCAGGACCAGCGCTTTATGAACCACCAGCCAAAGCTGAAGCCGGCGATTGACCCGCGAAAATTCCGCGACCCTTTCGTGACCGCGAAAGGCGAAGCGCGCGCGCAAGTGGCGCTGACAGCGCTTGAGACGCTTTGGATCAATACCGGCACGCTCTGCAATCTCACCTGCGTCAATTGCTATATTGAAAGCAGTCCGCGCAATGATGCGCTTTCATATATCAGCGCAGCCGAAGTGGCGGCCTATTTGGATGAGGCTGAGGCATCGCACCTCCCGCTCCGTGATGTGGGCTTCACGGGCGGCGAGCCCTTCATGAACCCTGAATTCTTGGCGATGCTGGAAGATACACTCCGGCGTGGCTTCCGCGCGCTGGTGCTGACCAATGCGATGAAGCCCATGATGAACCAGGCGGCGGGCTTGCTGGCGCTGCAAGCAAAATATGGTGCAAGCCTGACGCTCCGCGTTTCACTCGATCATCCGGATCCCAGGATCCATGATGCCGAGCGCGGCGCGGGCAGTTTTGATCGCACGCTGGAAGGGCTGCGTTTTCTGGCAGAGCACGGCTTTCGGGTGCATATGGCCGGGCGCGCCGGCTTCAGCACCGGCAATGAACCGAAGCTCCGCACCGATTTCGCTGCACTTTTCGCGGCCAATGGCATTTTGGTGGATGCCACCGATCCCGTGGCGCTGATGCTGTTCCCGGAAATGGACGCGGCAGCGGATGTGCCGGAAATCACCACCGCCTGCTGGGGCATATTGGGCAAATCGCCCGATAGCCTGATGTGCGCCTCCGCGCGCATGGTGGTGAAACGTAAGGGGGCGGCGCGCCCCGCCGTGCTGGCCTGCACGCTGCTGGCCTATGATCCGCAGTTCGAATTGGGTGCGACACTTGCCGAAGCATCCCGCCCCGTTGCACTGAATCATCCGCATTGCGCCAAATTCTGCGTCCTTGGCGGGGCGGCGTGCTCCAGGTGACGCGCTGACGATTGACGCGGCACGTCGGGCGCGCGACCAAAGGGAAACGCCGAATCGGAGAGTCCTTCGCGATGCGCCGCCGCCATCTGATCGCCGCGCCCGCATGAATGCCACGCATGACGCCCCGCGCGAGACCTTGCGGCGCGTCTTCGGTTATGGTGCCTTTCGTGGCCGGCAGGAAGAAGTGATCCGCCATGTCACTGCCGGTGGTTCGGGCCTTGTCCTGATGCCAACCGGCGGCGGCAAGAGCCTGTGTTTTCAAGTGCCCGCGCTGGTGCGCCCGGGGATCGGCATTGTCGTCTCCCCCCTTATTGCGCTCATGGAAGATCAGGTGGCGGCGCTTCGCCAGCAAGGTGTAGCGGCCGCAGCGCTGCATTCCGATCTACCGGGCGATGAAGCGCGCGCGGTCTTGCGCGATTTGCACAATGGCACGCTGAAGCTGCTTTACATCTCACCGGAACGCCTGACGCTTGAAACAATGCAGGCACGGCTGGAAAGCTTGGATATCGCCCTGTTTGCAGTGGATGAGGCGCATTGCGTCAGCCAATGGGGCCATCATTTCCGCCCGGAATATCGCGGCCTTGGCATATTGGGCACGCGCTTTCCGCATGTGCCGCGCGTGGCGCTGACGGCCACGGCTGATCCGCGCACGGTCGAAGATATCCGCCTGCAATTGGGCTTGCAGGAAGCGCCGGTGTTTCGCGCTTCCTTCGACCGGCCCAATATCCTGATCGAAGCCGCGCCGCGAGAGAATGAACGCGGCCAAATCCGCGCCTTGATTCGCGAAGCTGGCGGC